>NZ_JAGQCQ010000199.1:0-6903 GCF_024346275.1 Cyanobium sp. BA20m-p-22 | reverse complement strand
TCCTGCCGGATAAGGCGATTGACCTGGTCGATGAGGCCGGTAGCCGGGTCAGGTTGATGAATTCGAAGCTGCCCCCGGCCGCGAAGGAGGTGGATAAGCAGTTGCGCTCTGTCCAGAAGGACAAGGAAGATGCCGTGCGCGAGCAGGACTTCACCAAGGCCGGTGAACTGCGTGACAAGGAGGTAGAGCTGCGCGATCAGATCCGCTCGATCTTGCAGGCCCGCAAGGATGAAGAGCCCGCTGGCAGCAGCGAAGCTGTTGACGTCGCCCTGACCGATGCCCCCATCGAGCTCGTGCGCACGCCGATGGTCACCGAAGAGGACATCGCCCACATCGTGGCTTCCTGGACCGGCGTACCGGTGCAGAAGCTCACCGAGAGCGAATCGGCCAAGTTGCTGAACATGGAGGACACCCTCCACCAGCGTCTGATTGGCCAGGACGAGGCGGTCAAGGCCGTCTCCCGGGCGATCCGCCGGGCCAGGGTCGGCCTCAAGAACCCCAACCGCCCCATCGCCAGTTTCATCTTCTCCGGCCCAACCGGCGTGGGTAAAACCGAGCTGACCAAATCCCTGGCGGCTTACTTCTTCGGCAGCGAGGACTCAATGATCCGCCTCGACATGTCCGAATTCATGGAGCGCCACACGGTCAGCAAGCTGATCGGCTCTCCCCCCGGATATGTGGGCTTCAATGAAGGTGGCCAGCTCACTGAAGCGGTGCGGCGTCGCCCCTACACCGTTGTGCTTTTTGATGAGATCGAGAAGGCCCATCCCGATGTGTTCAACCTGCTGCTGCAGCTGCTCGAAGACGGTCGCCTGACCGATTCCAAGGGCCGCACGGTCGACTTCAAGAACACCCTAATCATCATGACCTCGAACATTGGTTCGAAGGTGATCGAAAAGGGCGGCGGTGGCCTTGGCTTTGAATTCGGCGGGGGGGATGCGGATGAAACCAACTACAACCGGATCCGTTCCCTTGTAAATGAGGAGCTCAAGCAGTACTTCCGCCCCGAATTCCTCAACCGTCTCGACGAGATCATCGTCTTCCGTCAACTCACCCGTGACGAGGTCAAGATCATCGCCGAGATCATGCTCAAGGAGGTCTTCGGCCGCATGTTGGAGAAAGGTATCGCCCTATCTGTCACTGAGGCCTTCAAGGAGCGCCTGGTGGAAGAGGGCTACAACCCCTCCTACGGGGCCCGCCCGCTGCGCCGCGCCGTGATGCGCCTGCTCGAAGACTCCCTGGCCGAGGAATTCCTCAGCGGCCGGATCGGCGATGGCGATTCAGCCCTGGTGGACGTCAATGATGACAAGCAGGTGGTGATACGCAAGCAGACAGCCCTGCCGGCCGAGCTCGAGCTTGCTGGTGCTGGCGTCTGAAAGTGATCGGGCTGGGATGAACAACCCCGTTAATCACCACTCGATAGCGCCGGCCCAGGTGCTGCGGGGCCCGGGAGCGTGGGACCAGGCGCTAGGGCCCATCGCGGCCCTGGCCCAGCGCCCCCTGCTGCTTGGCCGCAGTGCCGCCACAGCTGGTCTGCGCCAGAGCCGCAGGGCCGATCTGGTAGCCGCCGGTTTGGAGGTTTCCACGGCCGAGCTCCGCTACGACTGCTGCGAAGCCGATCTCATTCGGCTCGCCGCGGAACTGGAGCTGCACCGCTGTGATGCGGTGATCGCCATGGGAGGCGGCAAGGTGCTGGACGCTGGCAAACTACTCGCCCACCGCCACGGCCTGAGCTGCATCACCGTGCCCACCAGTGCCGCCACCTGTGCCGGCTGGACGGCCCTGGCCAACGTTTACACCTCCGAGGGCGCCTTTCTGGGCGATGTCGCTCTGGCCCGCTGCCCCGATCTGCTGATCTTTGATCACAGCCTGGTGCGCCTGGCCCCACCCCGCACCTTGGCCAGCGGCATCGCCGACGCCATGGCCAAGTGGTACGAGGCCTCGGTGAGCAGCGGTTCCAGCGGCGATGGCCTGGTGCAGCAGACGGTGCAGATGGCCCGGGTGCTGCGCGATCAGCTGATGTTGGAAGCTGAAGCAGCCCTGCACGATCCCCATGGCGCCGCCTGGGAGCGGGTGGTCGAGGCCTGTGGTTTGACAGCCGGGCTGATCGGTGGCATTGGCGGGGCCCGCTGCCGCACCGTGGCTGCCCATGCTGTGCACAACGGCCTTACCCAGCTTCCGGCCAGCCATGGCCATCTGCATGGCGAGAAGGTGGGTTTCGGGGTCCTGGTGCAACTGCGTCTGGAAGAGGTGCTGGGCGGAAACCAGCTCGCAGCCCAGGCCCGCCGTCAGCTGCTGCCCCTGTTCCGCCGGCTAGGGCTGCCCGTCAACCTGGAGCAGCTGGGCCTGGCGGGGGAGAGCCTGCAGGAGCTCGAGCAGGCCTGCGCTTTTGCCTGTCGTGCCGATTCCGACCTGCACCACCTGCCCTTTGCCGTGGGCTCCTCGGATCTGCTGGCCGCCCTGGTGAGCACCTGCAGCAGTGAGCGCCAGCCAGCTTGAAGACCCTGGCTGCCCCCGAGCAGGAGCTG
Organism: Cyanobium sp. BA20m-p-22; assembly: GCF_024346275.1. Taxonomy (NCBI): domain Bacteria; kingdom Bacillati; phylum Cyanobacteriota; class Cyanophyceae; order Synechococcales; family Prochlorococcaceae; genus Cyanobium; species Cyanobium sp. BA20m-p-22. The sequence continues at coordinate 4,375 of NZ_JAGQCQ010000199.1, read as the reverse complement.
GTGCGCGAAGCGGCGCGCAGCCTGCTCGATCCCCAGGGCCGGGCCCTGGCGGCCCAGGTGGAGTGGTGGCAGCTGCCAGGCCTGGGCCCCAGCGATTGGGGCTCCTGGCCCGTGGCCGTGCTGGGCGAAGGGCCACCGGTGCTGTTGCTGCACGGCTTCGACAGTTCCTTTCTGGAATTCCGGCGGCTGGCCCCGCTGCTGGCTGCCAGCGGAGCCCAGCTGTTCATCCCCGACCTGTTTGGCTTCGGTTTCTGTCCCCGACCCGCCGCTGCTGACTACGGCCCCAGCGGCGTGCTGCGCCACCTGGAGCTACTTGTGCGGGCAATTGGCCAGCGCAACCCAGCTCCCTTGGGCTTGATCGGGGCATCCATGGGCGGTGCGGTGGCGGTGGAGCTGGCCCGGCGCCTACCCCTGCAGGTGGAGCGGCTGCTGTTGCTTGCGCCCGCCGGCCTCACGGGGCGGCCCATGCCGCTGCCGCCCCTGCTCGATGGTCTGGGGGTGCGCTTTTTGGCCCTGTCTGGGGTGCGCCGGGGCCTTTGTCGCGCTGCCTTTGCCGACCCCGACAGCGCCGTGGGCCCGGCGGAATTGGAAATCGCCTCCCTGCACCTGCAGAGCCCCGGCTGGGCCGAGGCCCTGCGACGCTTCGCCCGCTCGGGCGGCTTTGCCGGCTGCGGAGCACCTCTACCCCCGCAGCCGATCAGCGTGCTCTGGGGAGCGGACGATCGCATCCTGCGGCCTCCGCTGAAACGGGCCGCCCTGGCCCTGTTAGGAGAGCGGGTGAGTGAACTGGAGAACTGCGGCCACCTGCCCCACCTCGACCAAGCCGCCAGCGTGGTGACCAGCTGGCTAACCCCTTCCCCCCGGCCATGAGCAGTCCCAGCGATATTCCAAGAGACATTCCAGGCGACACCCCGAATGCCAATCCCTCCCGGCCGGTGATGCAGCTGCTGGCCCGGGGCTTGCAGCTGTGGGTTCGCCAGCAGTGTCAGTCGATAGACAGTCTCGAGATCCGCTTGGAGGGCTCGCCCCTGCAGCTGCTGCGGGGCCGGCTGGCTGGGGTGCGGCTGCTGGCCAGGCGTGTGGTGTATCAGCAATTCCACCTAGAGCTGGTGGAGTTGGCCAGTGGTCCGATACAGGTGCATGTCGGCAACCTGCTCAGGGGCCAGCCCCTTCAGCTGGAGCAGGCTTTTCAGATCCAGGGCCAGGTGAGTTTCACCCCTGCTGGCCTGACCCGCTCCCTGGCCGCCCCCCGCTGGCGCTCCCTGGCCGACAGCCTGGGCGAAACCCTGCTGGGAATCGTGCCCCTGGGGGGGGTGCGCATCCACCACGACAAGCTGGTGCTGACTGCCCTGGCCCAGGGCCGCCCCGATCCGATCGAACAGGAAACCACCGTTGCCTCCGTTGGCGGCAGTGTGGAGATTCGCTGTGTGGCGGGCAGCCCCAGCTACCTGCTGCCGATGGATCCCGGCATCACCATCGGCGCTGCCCGCCTGGAGGCGGGCATGCTGCAACTGCTGGGGGCGGCCCGGGTCAGCGCTTAGCGCTGCACCAGGGGCAGTACCAAGGTGACCAGGGAGTAGACCACCGCCGGCACGAACAGGTAGCTGTCGATCCGATCGAGGACGCCGCCGTGGCCGGGGATTGCATCGCCGGAGTCCTTCAGGCCCGCATCCCGTTTCATCATCGATTCGGTGAGATCCCCCACCAGGGCGAAGAGGGCCACCACCGCCCCCAGCACCGCGCCGATCAGCCAGCCCCAGCTCCAGCCGATCCAGCTGCCGCCCAGGGCGCCGACCGCCATGGCGCAGCCAACCCCGCCCAGGGCCCCCTCGATGGTTTTGCCCGGTGATATGGGCGAGAGGGGACGGCGGCCCAGGCGGCGCCCGATCACGTAGGAGCCGATGTCGGTGGCGACGATTAGGAAGCAGGCCAGCAGGGTGAGGGCCAGGCCGGTCCCCTCCAGCTCCCGCAGGCGGATCCAGTAGCTGGGCAGGAAGCCCAGGTAGAAGAGCCCGAAGATTGAGGCGGCGATGTCGGCAATCGTGCCGGTTACCGGCTGCAACAACAGCCAGCCGCAGATCACGGCGCCGGAGGCAGGCAGCACCGCCGCCGCCACATCGCCTGCAAACCAATCACCACCCAAAAGGGCGCTGCCGCTGGCCAGCTGGGTGGTGATCAGCAGCAGCTGGACGGCGACCAGGGTGGTTTTGATGGCCGGCCGGATTCCCTTGAACTGGGCCATCCGGAAGAACTCCAGCAACCCCAGGTGCACGATCAGGCCCAGGGCCACCGTGAACCACCATCCCCCCAGCATCACCACCACGAAACCGAAGGCTCCGGCGGCCCAGCCGCTGAGCAGTCGGGGCAGGGAGGTGGCCGTGCGAGGGGTGGGAATCAAGCGGGATTCAGCAACGGCAATCAGCAGGGCGCGCCAGGGGATGGGCGCTCAGCTGCGATCAGAAAGAGGGGCTCTGCCGCAGCCAGCTTGGCCTGGCTGCCGCGCCGTTGCATGCGGTGCACGGTGGCCTGCACCACCTGCACATCCGTGGCTGCCAGCTGGCTGAGGGTATCGGTGGCATCCACCAGCCCCTCGAGGCTGGCGGTGCTGATCACCAGACGCCCCTGGGGAACCAGGGCCTTCCATACCGCCAGCAGTACCCCGCCAAGGGGGCGCCCCACCTCCAGCAGCACCCGGTCTGGGTGGGCCGGGAGCTGGGCCAGGTCGTCGGGGGCGGCACCGGCGTGGATGTGCAGGTTGGTGATCCCAAAGCGGCGCCGGTTCTGCTCCAGCAGCTCGATCGCTTCAGGGTCGCGCTCGAGGGTGTGCACGACTCCCTTGGGCATCAGGCGGGCAATCTCCAGGGCCAGGGCACCGGTACCCCCTCCCACATCCCAAACCAGGGAGTCGGGCCTTGGGCGCAGATGGGCCAGCAGCATCACCCGCAGCTCCATCGGGGTGGGGCTGAAGCCGGGGGCGTCCACAAAGGAACTATCCGGCAGGCCGGGAGTGACGAAATCCCACTGGTAGGAATCGGCAGGTGCGCGCAGGTCCATCACCGGGCCCCTATGCGGCCACAACCTTCACCGTATCAGCGATCTGGCCGGGCCAAAGGCTGGCCTGCCCCTGGAGCCAGGCGGCGCGGGCGGGATCGATCCGCTCGCCCGGCACCAGCAGCGGAATGCCAGGGGGATAGGGGCAGAGGGGCTCGGCGGCGATGCGACCGACCGCCGCCGCCAGGGTCACGACCTCGCAGGAGGCCCGCCAGGCCAGGCCCAGCGGCAGCTCTGGCTCCCCAACCAGGGGCAGGGGTGGCGCGCTGAAGGGCGGCAGGGGATCGCCACCCAGGGCATGCCGCAGCCGCTCCAGCTGGCGGGGTAGGCGCCACACCAGCCCCGCTGGCGGCGCCAGCCCCTGGCAGAAGGTCAGCGCCCCCGGCTCGGGTAACTCGGCGATCACCTGCCTTTCCAGCAGCCAGGCATCGGCGGCGAGACCGTTGATGCCCAGGGCCGCGGTGTTGAGCACCAGCCGCAGGGGATCGTCATTGGCGACCAGGGTCAGCCCGGCCGCCCGGCAGTGGCGCTGCAGCCGCTCCCCCACCCGGCAGGCCCGCCGCCAGCGGCCAAGCCCCGCCGGGCTGGTGAGCTCGGTGAGGGCCGCCTCGGCGGAGGCCAGCAGTAGGGCGCTGGGGCTGGAGGTCTGCAGCCATAGCAGGGCCCTGGCCAGGGCCTGGCGGTCCACCCGCTGCCCCTGCAGCAACAGGGCCGCACTCTGGGCCAGACCGCCCGCGGCCTTCTGGCTGGAGAGCACCACCAGATCGGCCCCGGCAGAGAGGGCCTCAGCGCGGCCATGGGCCTGGTCAACCAGCACCGGTAGACCGCGCTGCTGGGCCAGGGCCACCAGGGCGGGCAGATCGGCCCGTTGGCCCTGATAGCTGGGCGAAACCAGCACCAGGGCAGCCACCGGGCCAGCGACTGCGGCGGCGTCCAGCACCTGGGCCAGGTGGGTAGGGCTGGGGGGCAGCCAGAGGCCGGTTGCCGGATCGAAGGGCAGGTTGAATAGCAGGGGCCGCAGCTGACCCAGCACGCAGGCATGAAGCAGGGAGCGGTGCAGGTTGCGGGGCAGCAGCACCCGGCTGCCTGGGGGGGCCAGGGCCAGCAATCCAGCCTGTAGCAGGCCGGTGGCCCCATTGACCCCAAACCACACCCCATCGGCCCCGAGCTGGCGGGCGCAGCGCTGCTGGGCCGCGGCCACGGCGCCGCCATCGACTAGGGGACCGCCGAACTGGGGTAATTCCGGCAGGTCCCAGCTGCCTGGCCGCTGGCGCAGCAGGGCCGCCAGGGCCGGTGAGAGACCCCTGCCGCGGCCGTGGGCCGG
>NZ_JAGQCQ010000198.1:0-7016 GCF_024346275.1 Cyanobium sp. BA20m-p-22 | reverse complement strand
GTGTTTATTCGATGAGCTCGGCTATCGAGATACCGTCGACGCTACTCGTTGATGTGGCCGCATATGGCCAAAGATCTGGAGGCAAACGTTCTGTGTTTCCCTCCAGTTCCCTAGGGGCTCGGCGGCGGTACAAGGTGCGAAAGGCTCGCGGAGCGTTTTTATCGGGGGGAGTCCCCAATAACTTCCCGTCGTATGATGCCAAGCCTGCCGCAGCCGAGGCCTCCTGGATGAAAAGCGGAGGCAAAGTGGGGGCAAATTCGGATTCAAATACCCAGTCCTACCAAAGGGTTGGATGCAATGGACCCAAAACTTCTATTGACTGAGTTTGGTATTTAGGAAGCAGGAGATACAGGTGGGGGATGTCCCGATGATGTACAGGGGTAGGGGTGGCACTACCACCTGGCTGGGTTGGAGTTTTTTTTGCCTCCAGCCCCCGTTGCCTCCAGCTCGCGACCTCGCATTCTTTGGAAAGGGGTGACCATACTTGAGGTCGAGATCACTAGCAGCCCGCATATTGACTGCTCACTTTATCACGGCCTTGTCAGACTGGCCTAAGTTGCCCTATGGCTTTTGGGACAGACATCGCACAATGGATCCGTGAAGCTCACGCAGGCTGAGCGGCGGCGCCAGGTAATTGAGTTGCGTAGAGAGGGGCTTTCAATCGACCGGATTGCAGAGCGCATCGGCTTCAGTCATCAAACAGTGCGTAATGACTTGCGCCACTATCTCAAAAAGCTTGACCAGGAAAATCTCCAAGCAGCTGCGGCCCTGCGAGCCGAAGAATTTGCCTCCCTGCAGCGGGCCTCCGCGCTGGTAGAAGCCGAGGTATTTGAGCACAAAGAGCTCGACCGTATTGCAGATTTGGTTAAACTATCAGAGCAGAAACGAAAGATCTATGCACTTGATATTCAGCCAGTTCGTAAAGCTGAAATCCAGCATAAAAAGAGCGTAGTTATTGAACTAATTACCACGCTAAAAGCCCGCATCAGTCCTTTCGCTTACGCCGAAGTTCTTGGAGCACTTTCTGATGATGATAGCTACAAACTCATGGGCCACTTTGTTAAAGGCGGCAGCGAGATCGGAATTGCACCGCCTGGAGAGCTCCTCGCGGGAGGCCACGCTGCGCAAGGCTTTGGCTGCTCGCCGCAGGTCAGCTGCTACGGGTTTGAACCCAATGGCGAACCCCTGCCCTTGGTGGACCCCTGAGCTGGCTACCGCGCACCGCGCCTGGCTCGAGGCAGCTGTGCCAGCGGTTGTTTCATACGAGCAGCTTGATCCATGCCGCCAATGGCTTGCAGGCCAACCCGTGCTCCTGCGCAGTAGTGGCCACGAGCACGTTGTGTGGGTGCGCCTGAATAGCAATGCCTCCTTTGGCAAGCGCTGGCTGGGAGGCTCCATCCCCGACCAGCGGGTGTCGCTCACTGAGCTGAGCACCCGTAACCCACGCCAGGTATGGAGGCACCCTTTCGAACTGCAGCTTGCGATTGCGCTGCTGAGTTCAGGCGCGGGATATGACACTCGGTGCGCCTGGCTGCGTGACATCGATGAAGAAAACGAGCCAGGGCTTTTCGACCTCCTGCTGCTAGCGCAAGAGGAGCTGGGCCACCGCCCGGAGCATGCCCCTAACAATTGGTCAGCGACGCCTCAGGAGCCGCGAGCCCGCCGCGGCTGGACCCGGACCGAGCTCGAAGGCCTTCGCGTGCCGGAGGGCGTGGTCGAGCCCGTTCTGGCGGCAGCGAGCTAGCAAAGGCGGTTCTCAATAAGAGCTCTTGCTGAGAATCAACAAGGCGCCTCCAGCGCGGCCTTGGGGCCTTGGATCCGAGAACGACTGCTGCCAATGGTGAGTTGCTCTATTGTCGAAAGAGCAACTAGAAGGGCAGGCCCTGCCCGCCCTCCCTCACCCATGGCCAAGGTTGATCGCCACGGCAGCGCCACCACGCTGACGGCTGAACAGCTGGATCAGCTGCTTGATGAGGCGCCTTCACCCCGGTATCGGGCGCTATGGGCTATTCAGCGCTGGACTGCCGGTCGCATCGGCGAATGCCTGGCTCTGAGCTGGGGAGATGTAAACGGGGCAGTGACCTTCCGCCGAGCCAACACGAAGACCAAGAGGACACGACAGGTTCCTGCCGCGACAAGGCTGGCCGCCGAGCTCGATGCCTACCGCCACGCCTGGACGAAGGAGCACGGCCACCAGCCAGCCCGCAGCGAGTCCCTCTTCCCCGCCAAGGGCTCAACGCACACCCCGATGTCACGCCAAGCCGCCGACAAGGCCCTGCGCCAGACCTGCGCTGCGCTTGGCATGCAGGGCGTCAGCACGCACAGCTTCCGGCGCAGCTTTGCAACCAGCGCCCTGCGCCGCGGGGTCGATCTGCCGACGATTCAGCGGGTAACGGGCCACAAAAGTCTTGGGAGCCTTGGCCACTACCTGGAGGTCGGAGAAGCCGAAGTGATGGCGGCAATAGAGGGTGCCTGAGGGTGCAGCTGTTCACGAGAAAGCCCTGCCATGCGCGAGATCCTTTCTGGCGCAAGGGTTTGACCCTGTTCACGTCTCGACGTGGGGTGGGACGGCGCATGGAGGGGTTCTTAGAGCGGGGATTGAGTACACCCAGGACTGAATTCACAGGTCCAGCGACCCGCAATGCAGCTCAGACCCAGATGACGGCACCCGTTCCCTCATGCCTCCCCCGCCAGGGCTATTTCACTCTGTAATTGCCTCACACAGCAATGAAGTGACCGCAAAGAAGTAACATCTATCTATATACATTTCGCCTGCCAGGATGAATATCTACTCCGCCCTCGTCTCTATCTCAGCATTTCCATATCTGCGCTCCCTAGATATTGCGCAAACTCCTCAAATCGCTTGACGTTCTCGCCATCTACCCCTTAGGTTGGTTTCAACCGATGAGGCAGGACTGCGCGGCAGTCGCTCACCTTCTACGGCCAGGCCCTCAGCTACTGCAGCCGGGCTGATCAAACCCTTTAACACTATTACCAGCACCGATACGGTGCCTTGCCTATGCACAGCAGCTGAGCGGCTTACTTGCCGCGCCAAATCATAGAAACGCTTCCCCGGCGGCCACACGGTCGCACCCCACAAGGTGCTGCCGTCAACTGATAGGTGCAAGTGAGCGGGCCAGGCTTTCTGCCTGGGTTCTGGGACGTGCGGTCCCCGTGGCGCGCTCATTCGGCCAAGTGGATCAGGGGGTGAGCGGGCAGACGAGGGGTGGCCTGATTGGCTGTTCACCCCGAGGACGGATCACGCCGGTGCGGGCCCTTTATGGGCTCGGGTTCTACAGGTGTCCCGTGACTGAGTTGCCCCAGCGTTCCGGACTTTTGTTCCGGTTGAATATAAGCGCAGGACAGTATCAATAGACGCTAAGTCTTCCTCCTGCTGGATCTTGCGATCCTGACGCGCTGTGCACCCCGTGTGCCAACTCGTCGCAGCCAGTGCAAATCCGGCTACCAGTCTCTGAACGTGACTGAAATGAAGGGAAAACACACCCGACAAAGACCGTTCCAAAATCCAATCCACCTGTGATCTAAGCCGGCGCTGCCGTGTGATCGCAGGCAAGGCGCAGCATCGCCCGACCCGTGTCCCTGCAGGTCGGGCTTTTGCTGTTTGTGGGTTCAATTCCCGCTGGGTTGGCTCGCCTCGCCCCAGTGGCGGGGCTTTTCGTATCCGCTCAATCCACTCGCCCAAATAATGACAACCCAATCGAGATCGTTGCGCCTGGCTGATTGTCTCAGCCGGGCTCCTTTTGCGTGGCCCGGAGGCTACCCCCTCTACGCCATTACCAACGATGGCGCCGCACTATGCCGGCACTGCTGCCATGCGGAGCGCCTGTCAATTGCCACCACCACCGGAGATGACGGCTGGAACGTGGTGGCTCAGGCCGTCAACTGGGAAGACCCAGATTTGCTTTGTGATCACTGCGGCAGCCGCATCGAATCGGCTTACGCGGAGGGCTGACCATGAGCTCTCTTGAGATCGAGACCTTCCAGCTCCCGACCCATTGGGCCTGCTACTTCATCAACGCAGACCCCAGCAGCTTGGATGATGCCGACATTGCTGCCGCCGATGGCTGGTGGGAGGAGACCTTCCCATGCCAGTCCGTCTCCTGCGTGGATATCACCGAGGAGGGGCACTTCTGCAAATACCACAACGCCGATCGTTGGTGCCTGGCCTGCGATGTGGCGACGTTCACCTTCCTGATCCACCAGGAGGGCTGAACGATGTTTCGCAACCTCTGGTTCATGGACGCTTGGGCGCAGTGCGAATTGCCTCCAGCGTGTATCTGTGACTGTTCGTCAAGTGGCCCCGTTGATGAGGCCGTTGAGTTCTGGGTCAAGCGCCTGGACTTCGACGGGCCTCCCTGGCTCATGCGGCGCCACCTGCGTGGCTATTGCGCCTGGACGGCGGCAGATCTCTGCGATCACCAGGCCAACCGCCGCCGCCTGCTGTGGATCTGGGCCTGCAACTGCCGCGACGGCGATTCATTGCTGGCTCTGGAGTGACGCTCCGCGTTGTTCCCGCTGCCACGCCCGGCTGAGAGCTGCCGTGCACTTCGTTATCTATCCACTCACCCGGCCACAGGCCGGCTTTTTTATGACTGCCTCAATAACCCTGGTGGGTCGTGCCGCGACCACACCTGCGGCCGTGTTCTACGAATCCGGAACGGTCCGCGTCACTTTCTCGATAACGATCAACCGCCGTCGCTTTGGCGAGCCCTCCGAGCCGTTTCATCTCGAGCTCTGGGGTAATCAGGCCCAGCGTGCCTACGACGAGATCAAGCTCGGTGAGCTGATCGGCGTGATCGGCGAGATCCGCATGCAAGAGGGCCACCCCTGGGTCCTGGTTGATCGCATTGAGTTGCTCGGCGCCCCCTGCACCGATGTTGCAGAGGTGGCATGAGTACAACCACCAAGGCCAAGACCAAGGCCCATCGCCCATCCACCAGCCGCGGAAGTCGCAAGGCTTCTGGCTCTGATCGGGGCCCGTCACCCGAAGAAAAGCTGGTCGCGGATCTCATCGCCCTGATCGAGCAGGGCACCGCGCCTTGGCGGCGGGAATGGCAGGGCCACCAGGGGGCCCACCGAAACCTGCTCACGGACCACGCCTACCGCGGCTCCAACCCGCTCCTGCTCGAGTTCGGCGCACTTCTGAAAGGCCACACCCTGCCGCTGTGGCTCGGCGCCGCCCAAGGCAAAGCCAACGGCTGGTTCCCCCGCAAAGGCTGCAGCGCGGTTCGAATCGTGCGCCCACAGCTCAACCAACGCGAGCAACTCGATGCCAACGGTGGAGCTGTGCTGTCCCCCGACGGCGAGACGCTCACCACCAGCTGGGTTTCCTACAAGATCGTGCCGGTGTTCAACGCCGCTGATCTGAACGGCACCTCACCTGAGGCCCAGCAGGCCCTTGAGGCGGCGATCGCATCAGCCCTGCACCTGGCAGGCACCCCTGCCACGCCTGCTGCTCGTCTCGAGCATGCCGAGTCAGTGCTGGAGGCTTGGCCAGTGCCAACGGTGTTCGGTGGGGCTATTGCCTGCTACAGCCCAGCGGCGGATCGCATCGCCATGCCGGCGCCGGAAGCCTTCTCAAATCGAGAGGCCTATGCAGCCACCTGGGCCCACGAGCAAATCCACTCCACCGGCCACCCCTCACGGCTGGAGCGACCTCAGGGCGGAGCGATGGGCAGTTCTGTCTATGCCCGAGAAGAGCTAGTGGCCGAGCTCGGGGCTGTGATCGTCTCCCAGCGGTTGCAGATCGGATCGGACTTTCAGAACCATGCGGCCTACCTCTCCCACTGGGCTGAGCTGCTGCGCGAAAAGCCCTCGGTGCTGTTTCAGGTGCTGAGCGCTGCGCGGCAGGCGGCTGATTTGATCGCTCCGGAGCCAACCGGCGCAGCAGGCGCAGTAGATGACGTGACGAATCCAGAGCCGTTGGCGCCATGAAAAGACCGGGGGGCTCATCCCCCGGTCCGGGCGTATCCGCTCAACCCAAGCAGTACCCCGCCCAGGGTGAGCGATTCGAGCCTATGGGCCTCAAGCCACAGCGACAGCCACAGCAAGGAACCAGTTCCTCAGCCCCATCCACCAAAGTCATCTCCATGAGCCACAAACCAAAGCGCCGCACCAGCTCCACGATCTCTGCTTTCGCGCAAGATAACTTCTGGAGCGCGATCGCCGCTTACTCCTCTGAGCTCGCCCACGTGGCAGGGCCGCTGCTGGACGCGATCGGCCAGACCGCCAACGCCATCGAGCGGGCCGAACGGCAAAACCGTGCCCTGGAGGCAGCCTTGGAGGAGTGGGAGGAGTAACCCCGCCTGACTTTGCACTACACAGCAATCAGGCGACAGGAAAAATCGGCCAGGCCAGTGGCGACTGCCCCCCGAGCACTCGCACTTGCCTGAATCGTTCTGACGAGCTAGTACAGGAGTACGCATGCAACAGTCACCATGGTGCCGCTCCTCCTCTCCCGCTTAGAGCCCTCCCGCAAGGAGGAGATCGAAGACTGGCCTTGGCTTGATAAGGCGGTGCTCCGCTCCAGCCGCAGCCGCCAGGTCTGCATGACGTGCCACTTCTTCCGCCACCACCCAGGGCCCGAGTGCATACCGCTGCTCACCTGCCACCTAAATCAGGGCCTGATCGCCCACGGCGAGCACCTCACCAGCCGTTGCCAGAGCTGGACCGAAGACCTGCATCGACAGCGGGGCTGGGCGCCTGAGGTGGCCTAAGCCGCAGGCCCATGCACATCGGTAACAGGCAGCGCCCGCCGCTCTCACCTCGAGAGGGCTGGCTCAGCGATGGCCGCCAGGTGCTGCATTTCCGGCCGCCCCGCTGGGACCGTTGGTGTCAGCAGCTAGAAGTCACGGTCGGGGAGCTGTTGCCGGATCAACCGGTGCCGCTGCTCAAACGGCGGCTGGAGCTCAGCCGCGAGGAGGCCCTCAAGCTCTGGAGCGAGAAGCGGCAGGTGGGTTGGCAGGCATGTCCGCCGCAGTGGATCCCGCAGAAGC
>NZ_JAGQCQ010000197.1:0-7046 GCF_024346275.1 Cyanobium sp. BA20m-p-22 | reverse complement strand
TCTGGCTTTTTTACGGGAGCTCGCACCGGAAGCAGATCCCTTCTTAACCAATGACCAGCTGAAGGCAATGGCCACTGCCATTCGTCAATTGATGACGGAGAAGGGCACCCAAAGTTTGGATCAGGCTGCAGAGAGTGGGTATGAGCCTGAGGCCCCCTCGTCTCTGTCATCACCTTCTGAGGACGGAGGTCTTTCAGCTAGTGAGCTGACGACGTTGATCGATGCCGCTCTGCAGCGGGCTATGGATAGGCACATGCCCCAGGCCATGGCAAGCCCAGGCCAGAGCTCAGAGTTGCTTCGCTGCCTCTGGGCTGGCTGGGCTGAGGGCATGTCCAACCGCCCCCTGGCTGAGCGCTGCGGTACCAGCTGCGGCACGGTGAGTAAAAAACTGCGGCCTAACGAGCACGCCACCTTGATCGCAACCGCAGCAGCTGTTGAGCTCAAGCGCCATCAAGCCTTTGCCAGTTGCGGGCAAAGCGTGGAAGCGGCCGAGCGGTTGGTGAACGCCTTGCGGAATCACCTTGTGGAACCGGAACGAGAAGGTGGCATCGCTCCCCTGCGTCAGTGGGTGCAGCACCATCTGAGCCAGTCATGAACGATTCCATACTCCCAATGGAGGTGCTGCCGATGCCCGCTGGGGCAGTTGAGCTTTCAGCTGATAGAGCCTGGGCAACTGAACGCTCTCTTGCAGTGGCAGCCCTGCTTCAGGTTCTCTCCACCCAGCAAGCCGCTCTGCCCTTTGGCCCTGAGTCAGCAGCCGACGATGAAGGGCAGCTTCTGAGCCTCAACCGCTTTGCCCTGCAATTGCTGACCAGTGGGATTGCTGCTGATCAGATCGCCATTGACACCAGGCACTGGGCTGATCAGGCCACCGCACCGCAGCTGTTGCTCTCAGCCCTGGTTGATGAGGAGAACGGGGTGGTTGCTTTCGGCGGGGTACTCACTGGGGCGGAATTTATCCGGCTTGCCAATAGCGGTGTGCGTATTGGTGATCAGCTGCTACTCGACGCGACCGTATTCAAAGGGGGCGTCGAGCGACTGCTGACCCTGGTGCAGCTGCTGGAGCCTGCATCCCTGCCGCGTCTGGCCTTGGGTGGTGCCTCAGTGAACCAGCGCCGGGTGGTGCCGATTGTCGACTGGCTGAGCGGGCAGCTCGATGGTGCGCTGCAGCAGGTGTTTGGTGCCCAGTGGCAGCCCATTACCCAGGGAGCCTTCTTCAGTGCAGCAGCGGCAGCAGCCGATCAGGGCGCCCTTGCATTGGTAGCGATCCCACTGGGGCTTGATGGCAGGCAATTGGTTTGCGGTCAGGCTGCAGAAGGCTGCATTGAACGTTTTGTTCTGCAGATGGTGGCCACGGGCTCTGATCCAACCCGCCCCGATCGATTGGTGCTGCGGCTCAAGGCGGCGATGAACGGTGACCTTTTGCCTGATGGACTCACCATGGGTGCCAGTCAGGGCAGCCATGAGCAGCGCCAAACGACCGATAGCAGCACCGAGATTGAGCTGGTTTTTGCCGGTGGCTCCGATTTGATTGATGTGTGCATCAGCTACCCAGGCAGCAGCGATCTAGTGCTGCCACCCCTGCGGCTGCCCGGTTGATGGGCGACCGCATTGATCTCCTGATGCGTCAGGCACCAGATGGAAGTCCTGGTCTGCAGGTGTTTTTGACGGGAGCCGGCCAGCAGAACGCTTTTGTCCTGCCGGAGCCCAGCCAATTGATTGCGTTGCAGCAGGTATGGCGGCAGCGCTTCTTGAAACACCATGACCCGGCCTTTGCCTGGGCAGAAGGTGCGGCAGTGGTGCGCAGCTACAGCGACCAGCTGCGCCAAGCCATGCAGCAGTGGATTGATGCCCCGGCCTGGCAGCCATTGCAAAAGTTGCTGGCTCAATTCACCTCACTGCCACTGACCGTGCGCCTTGAGGGGGTTGCAGAAACGATCAGCAGCCTGCCTTGGGAAACGCTCTCTTTGCAGAGACCCGTCTGGCGACTAAATGGTGATGGCAGCGAGCCCATCGACCGGCAGCCGATGCGGCCCCGGAAGCCGCGAATCCTGCTGCTTGTGGGCGCCGAGCAGGGTCTCAACCTGGATGGCGAAGTGGACCGGTTGCTGCTGCAGCAACGAGGCGGCCGCATTCACCTCACGATATTGCGGGGCCAAAGCTTCTCCCCTGTTGCACTGCGTACTGCTCTGGCTCAGAGGACTGGCTGGGATGCGGTGCTGTTTCTCGGCCACTCAGATACTGGAGCAAAGGGAGGCGTGTTGCACCTTGGTGATGGCAGCCAGCTAGATGGGGAAGCTCTGGCGGCTGATTGGGCTGTCGCCGCTGGTCATGGCTTGCGCCTGTTGCTGTTGAACAGCTGCAGTGGTCTGCAGCTGGCAAGCCTTGCTGCGCATGCCGGCATCGATTGGGCAGTTTGTTTTTCAGAAGCAGTCCCTTCTGCAGCTGCTGGGTTTGCCTTTGGCCAATTGCTTGGTGCCTTGGAAGAGGGCAGCGATCTCGTGCGTGCTGTTGAGCAAACCCGCCAATTACTGGCTGCTGGGGGTGGCATGGAGGGCTGTGAGCTGCTGCTTGCAGTGGTTGCAACGAACGCAGCACAACCATTTCGGCTGCCACTGCGGCGGCGACGCCAACTGTTGTTGCGGTTGGCCAGCACCAGCAGACGACAGGTGATTGCTGCAGCAGCAGTCAGTGCCGTGGCACTGGCGATGGAGCTCACCCCTGCCAACCCAATCAACAGCTATCTGCTCGACCGGCGTTTGGAGGTGCAGCGCCTCTGGCGGCAGTGGAGCGGTAACGCCGGCCCAGCGAGTGATGGAGAGGACCAGCCAATTGCAGTGCTGTTGCTGGATCCGGCAACCACCATTCCGGCTCTAGGGGTGCCCTCCCCCGTGAAAGACCACACCTCACGCATCGCACTGGCAGAAGTGCTGAAGCGCATTCCACCAACCCAAGTGCCTGTGGTGGGGTTGGATGTGGTTCTTGATCAACCGAGGCCAGGCACGAGCGAACTGGCCGAGGTGCTGCGCAGTCAGCCGTCACGCAAAGTTGTGGCGGGATATCTGAGCCCATACAGCGATCCAAGCCAAGGACCGATTGGAGATAGCTGGTTGCAGGGGTCAATCCTGCAAGCGGCAGGCTTACAGGCCGCTGATCTTGCGGTCGGTACCGCTGCTGGCGGTGGGTTGCTCAAGCCTGTGCCCTTGCACCTGCAGTACCCGATTACCAATTCCAATTTCGCAGGCAGGCTGAGTCGCATTCCTCAGCCACTACTCCCGGCTGATCGGGTGATTGATTGGTCACTCGACTGGACTCGGTGGATACGCATCGTGAGCCCCGATGAGTTGGCTGCGTTGCGCTCCCCTCTGCTGCTGGTAGGCACCACAGGCAGATTGGGCGATCGGCCTGTTGATCTCTTTACGGCCCCGGCGACGGTGCAAGGTGCCCTGCAACGCGGCGACCGGCCCCTGTGGAGCGGCAATGCACGCGAGGTACCGGGTGTCTTGGTGCAGATGGTTCTGATCCAGTCGATCAACCTTGGCCACTGGCTCACGCCTCTCTCCCAGACCTTATGCACCTTGGGGGCTGGCGCGCTGGGTGTATTGGTGGCCGCATTACTGGAGAAGCGTCAGCATAAGTTGATCGCCGTTGCCTTGATCGCTGCTGTCAGTTGCCCCCTGGCTTACAGCCTTGCGATCTGGCAGCTGTTACTGGTGCCACTGTTGCTGCCTCTTGCTGCAATGGCAGCCACTACTTTTAGCCGTAATGATTGAGACACGCACCATGGTCACGGGCCGCTTGATCGCAGCATTTATTGGTGTTGCCTTTTCCATTACGCCGGGCGCCGATCTTCTCGCACAAGGCAGGATGAAGGCAGCGGCGTCTACGACACCAACGCCTCCACGCAGCGTGATTCAGAAGCTGCGGTCCTTTCTAGGCCTAAACCCACCGGTGGCTATTGGCGGCAGCCGCAGTGGTGGCCCATTGAGCGTTTGCTTGCTGAGCCCTTGGCCAATCTCGACTCGGCCCGATCCCAGCGGCACCGTACTTGTTGGTATCTCGCAACCGATGTTACTGGCAGCTGAACCACTCAACGAGATGCGATTAGAGCAAGATGGGAGGATCCTGTGGCAAGAGCGAGCAAGTTCCACAAAAGCAATTGATGGGTCTATCCTATGGCCCATAAAGCCACTGCAGCCTGGTGAAAAACTCACCCTGAAGATCCGCCCCAGAGGCGCATCGGGAGGGGACTTCGCAAACTATAATTTGCAAGCTGCGGATTCAGAAACACTTGAATCAAACAAGCGCCGAATCGCTCGGCTTGGAACCGATAGTGCTGCCTGGTTTAAGGAAGTAGAAAGCCTCTCGCCTGCCCAGGGGGCGACAGCTCTGGCTTTGATCAGTAGCCCGAGTGCCCCTGCAGCACTCCGCGAAACCTTGAAATGCCAGGAGAAGACTAGATGACAGAGCATCCACCATTAACGCCTGCAGAAGATGACTCCAGGTTGACTCTTGTTGTGAAAATCAAGCCCTCTAGCGCGGAAAGGCTTGACATCATCAGCCAGGAATGGGGCATTGATGATAAGGCTGTTCTTGCTGGGCTACTGCTTGATGAGCTCCTGAGTGACACCAGTTCAGAAACGTCTGCGGATAATCAGGCTGGCGGTGCCTAGGAAAAATGCGGCTACTGCATCAGATGCTCTCGGCATGATCGAAGTTCACAGGCTCAGTTTCCTCCTGCAGGAGCGCCAGGGTTTTCTTACTCAACTTTACGTCTTTCGAATTCCATTGCGGTCGCGGGGCAGGCGCCCCTCGCGCAATCAAAACGGACATCACTGTATTTGGCACTAGCCACAGCGCTGACGATTTCGTCATATTGACTGCCACGTGTCCATACCCCCCGTACGAGTACATTGAGATGTGTAGGATATAGCGGAAAAGTTGTTAAGACAATCGATCAAACTCCTCGACGCTTGAGCTCTTCCAGCAGGACTCCGGCCAGGGAAGCACCAGCCCCCGAGATCACCCAAAGTGGCACCCCAATGGCCGTACCTAGGGCCGCAACCCCCGCCCCTTGTGCTCCAAAGGCAGCTATGCCTAGAGCCATGCCGCTGAGCCCGAACTTAGACGCTGTAGAACGTTCGTCCCATGCATAACGTTTGACGTGCTTTGCGATTACTTTTGCGGCTGTAATTGCAGCATTGGAGGAAGCGGTTAGAGCAATGGCTTTCTTGGCTTTTTCCAGTCTGCCTATTGGTGCATCCTTGAGAATGAGTAGCTGAGTTATCCATTGCTGGAGCGCCAAGCGATCACTCTTGGTTGATGCTTCTACTATTGCGAATGCCAGCTGATGATCTCTGTGTTGGTTGCTCATAGCTTTTTCTGCTCCTGTAAATTTTCTGAACACAGGCTCCTCGTTCTGGGAAGTGCCCCGTGATTCCTGTGTTCATCTTGTACTCAGCTGGGAGTCCTCAGAAAAACAGCATGGCAAATACTGATTTGCCAGCGGCCCAAGGGACCGCCGCTGACAGAAGCAACCAGGCTCAGACATACCAGCGCAGGGGCAGCTCGAGCTCTTGGGGCTCTTCTTCCAGCTGGATCAGCCACCAGGCTGCTGGATAGGTGGGCTCGGGCGCAGGCTCAACCCACTCGCCGCTTGCCTGTGCTTCCTCCCAGGCATCGATGAGGGACTGCATGGTGGTGGAGATCGGGAACATCGCTGGGATGCAAATAACGCGCACTTGACTCCCTGCGGAGCGGGAAATACTGGAGTGCGGTTTTGCAGAGCCGATGGCCCCCCTCCCCCCAGCTGATGTGCCGAATGGGCGGTTCTGCTAAGCGCACCTAGCGGTGCGGCAGCGGGCACGAGCCATCGCGCAATGCCCGAGCGGGAGCGAGCGGCTGGAGCAGGCAGCCCGCTGCTCTACATCCAGCTGACAATCGAGCAGAAGGGGTAATGGAGCCCGACCAGGCGGGAGCGGTGGAATCCCCTGGATCGCTGTTATCCCACCGGTAGGTGCACGGCTTGCAGGGTTTATCCAGCGGCCGCAAACGCCGCGTAACCCCGACCAGGCGGGAGCGGGTGGAGCAAGAATTGCCGCTGCTCTTGTCCTTTCCCCGCTCCACCTTGCCCCCTGCCACCAAACCCGCACCCCAATAAAAGGGGGCCTGTGGCCCCCAAGTGGCTGGTGGGCTACACCACTGAGACGGTGACGCCGGGTGTGCCCTGGAATTTGCGGGCAAAGGCAAAGGCTTTCTCAGCAGGGATCAGCCGCATTTTCTTTACGGGCTTACCGCGCCGCCCGAAGTGCTCAACGGTGCAGGGCACAGCGCCGCTTTTTTTGATACCGGGGGCATAGCGATGAACGATCAGCAGGCGGATTTTGCAGACGGGGCCTTGGGGAGCTGCCATGGGAATTTTGGCGAGGAACCCCCAGGTCACGCCCGACGGCGCAGCAGCAAGCAAGGGTGGCGTAGCCACTTGCGTAGCCCTTTCCTGCTGTGAGCAAGTGAGGGCAACCTGAAAGGGGTGCTCGTGGAATTACCAGCAGTGCCCCAAAGCCAATGGTGCTGGTTGCCCATGACTACTAATAATTGCGATCCGCAATAAGCAGTACTGTGACAAGGGAATGCATAAGTACTGAATAAAGGAAAGTATCGCGTGCAAGCAAGTTTTTACTGGCAGAATGGACTAGACTTCAGGATGCTATGCCTAGGTTCAAATGGGTTGGATTTTTGATGCCGCAATGCTGCTCGGCGAAGGCGCTGTTATGGGGATGGCAGAAGAGCAGAGCGCGAATAAAAAGCTAGTTGTATGCAGAAGCTGCCACGCCGAAGCCGAGAGAAATAATGCTTACTGCAGCATGTGTGGCTCCCATGAGCTCGTGAGAAAAGATAAGTTTTTAAAGGAGCTAGAAAACCCCCGGTTTCAGGAAAGATGTCACCCCTTTGATCCATCCATCCGGGGGCTTGAGGACATGACCAATGCGCCGATACAGCGAGGCCGTTAAGGCTGATGTGAGGAGACGGATGCACCCGCCCCACAG
>NZ_JAGQCQ010000196.1:0-7074 GCF_024346275.1 Cyanobium sp. BA20m-p-22 | reverse complement strand
CCCGCCGGATGCTCGATGACGTCGAGCCCTTGGAGGCCGAATCCCTCAAGGATCGGGAGATCTTCGACCTGCTGGGCTTCGACTGACCCCTAGGACTGGGCAGACACGCCAGCCGGCCTAGGTCTGCCCCGTTCCCAACCCTTGATCAGCCGGTACACCACCGGCACCACAAATAGGCTCAGCAGCGTGGCCACCAGGAGCCCGGAAAACACCACCGTGCCGATGCTTACCCGACTGCCCGAGCCGAAGCCGCTGGCTAGCAGCAGGGGCAAGAAGCCCGCGAGCGAGGAGAAGGCCGTGAGCAGAATCGGCCGCAGACGGGCCTTGGCTGCCCCCTGGATTGCCGTATCCAGATCCAGGCCCTCTGCCATCCGCTGGTTGGCGAATTCCACGATCAAGATGCCATTTTTCGCCGCCAGGCTGACCAGCACCAGCAGCCCCATCTGGCCGTAGACGTCGAGCGGTAGGCCGCGCAGCAGCAGGCCGCCAATCGCTCCCAGCATGGCCAGGGGCACGGTGACCAGAATGATGAAGGGGTCGGCGAAGTTGCCGTAGAGGGCAGCCAGCACCAGCACCATCACCAGGATGGCCAGGGCAAACACCCTCAGGTTGTCGCCCCCCGCCCGGGCTTCCTCCCGGGCTAGGCCTGCCCACTCCAGGGACGTGCTGCTTCCCAGTTGCCCCTTGACCTGCTCCAGGCTGGCCATGGCCTGGCCACTGCTCACCCCTTGGCGCGGAATCGCCCTGACGCTGATCGAGCGCACCAGGCGGGTGTGGTTGATCGAGGTGGGGCCACTGGCCTGCTCGAGCCGCACCAACTGGGCCAGGGGGATCAGCTCGCCCTCGCGGTTTTTCACCCGCAGGGCCAGCACGTCATTGGCACTGCGGCGGTCCTGGCCATCGAGCTGCACAATCACCTTGCGCACCTGATCGCTCTCAAAGCTGTCGTTGACGTAGTCGCTGCCGAAGCTGGCGCCCAGGGTGTCCACCACGGCGGCCAGATCCACGCCGAGGGAGGCCATCTGCAGCCGATCAGGCACCAGCTGCACCAGGGGGGCCCCGGCGCTGAAGCGGGTCGAGACCCGCTCAAAGCGATCCGTGGCCCGGGCGGCGCGGATGAACTCCTGGGCCTGCTGCTCGAAGCCGGAGAGGCTCAGCTGGCCGTTGCTGCTGTCGAGCAGTTCGAGCTCCAGCCCCCCTTCGGAGCTGAAGCCCCGCACTGATGGGGCCTCGCTGAGTTGCACCACGGCGCTGGTGATGCGGCTGCGCAGTTTGGTGTCGAGTCGCCTGGCCACGGCCTGGGTGGAGGCTTCAGCGCCGGACCTCTCTTCGATCGGGGCCAGGCGCAGATAGAAGATCCCCTTGTTTGGACTGCTGTCGCCAAAGGAGCGCCCCGCATAGAAATTGGCCCTGGTGATCAGCGGCTCGCTGGCCACCACCTGCCGCACCTGATCGAGCACCTTCTGGGTTTGTTGCAGCCCCAGGCCATCGGCCAGGATCACCACACCCCGCAGCTGGCCGTTGTCTTCCTGGGGGATGAAGGCCTTGGGGATGGTCTGCAGGGCCCCGCCGGTGAGCAGCAGCCCCGCCAGCAGCAGGGCTACCACCAGTCGCGGCCTGCCCATCGCCCACTTCAGCCCGCGGCTGTAGGGCCCCTCCAGGCTTTCGAGCCAGCGCCGCGGTGGATCGATCCAGCGCAGCAGCCAGCCCGGTTCGCGCTGCTGGGGACGCAGCAGCATGCCGCCAGCTACCGGGGTGAAGCTGAGGGCGTTGAGGGTGGAGAAGGCGATGGCGCCGCTGATCGTGATCGCGATCGGGGCGTAGAGGCGACCCATGCTGCCGCCCAGCCCCAGCACCGGGATAAACACCACCACCAGCACCAGGGAGGTGGCCACCACGGCGCCGCCGAGTTCGGCCATGGCTTCCCGGGCGGCCTGCAGCGGGGGCTTGCCGGCCTCCAGCCTGCTGCCGATGTCCTCGCTCACGACGATGGCGTCATCCACGACCAGCCCCGTAGCCAGCACCAGGCCAAACAGGGTGAGGGTGTTGAGCGACTGGCCAGCCAGTTTCAACACGCTCAGCGACCCGATCAACGCCACCGGCACTGCGGCTGATGTGATCAGGGCCAGCCGGCTGTTACCCAGGCCCAGCAGCAGCACCACAAACACCAGCAGCACCGCTTCGCGCAGGCTGGCGATGGTGCCATCGATGCTGCCGCGCACGAAATCGGCCTCATCGACGATCAGCTGCTGCTCGATGCCCGGCGGAAACTGGGGGGAGAGCTCCTCGAGGGCCCCATTCACCGCCTTGCTCACGGCGATGGCGTTGCTGCCGTCCCGCTGGTAGAGCACCACCGCCACGGTGGGTTTGCCCTGGAGGTTGGTGGCGATCGTGTCGTAGGTCTCACTGCCCAGGCTCACCCGGCCCACGTCCCGCAGCAACGTGACGCCGCCATTGGGGCTACGGGCTACCACCAGCTGCTCGAATTCAGCCAGGCTGCGTAGCCGCCCCTCCATGCGCAGGGGCAGGGTGATCTGCTGGCCGGCCGGGCTGGGCGCTTCACCGGCCTGGCCCAGGGCGGCGAGAACATTCTGCTGCTGCAGGGCGGCCCTCACCTCCGCGATCGTGAGTCCTCGCTCCTCCAGCCGCATCGGATCGAGCCAGAGGCGAAAAGCCAGGCTGCTGCCGCCGGAGAGAACCACGTTGCCCACCCCAGGCACCCGTTGCAGTCGCTCCTTCACCACCTGGTCCAGCCAGCCACTGAGAAAGGTGTCGTTGTAGAGGCGGGGATCGGCGCTGAAGCTGAGCACCATCAGCAGGTCGTCGGAGCTGCGCCGCACCTGCACCCCAAACCGGGCGACCTGGGCCGGCAGTTGGCGGGTTATCACCGCAACTTCGTTCTGGGTGTTGATTTGGTTGAGTTCGGGGTCGCCCCCCTCAAATCCCAGGGAGATCGAGCTGCCGTTGGCGGAGCTGGTGGAGCGGATGCTGTCGAGCCGCTCCAGACCGTTGAGTTGCTGCTCCAGCAGGGCGGTGACCCCCTGCTCCACCACCTCGGGGCCAGCTCCGGGGTAGGTGGCTCGCACTGTCACCCTCCCCGGGGCGATCGGGGGGAGATTTTCCACCTGAAGCAGGGGCAGGCTGACCAATCCCGCCAACAAAACCAGCAGGCTCACCACCAGGGTGAGAACGGGCCGGCGCAAAAAGGGATCGGAAATCGATTGCATCGGCGCCCGGGAAATCAGGCTGGGCAGGTTTGGCGGCTGCTCAGGCCAGGTCGCGCTTCAGCACAACGCAGAGGTAATCAGGAGCTTTGTAGCGACTGGGCAGGCAGATGTGCAGTTGCTCAAGTCGGCTCCAGCAGACGGTGCGCTGGATTGCAGCCACGGTTTTACCTTCCTTGAGAAGCAACCGCAGGGCTTTGCAATAGAGCGAGTAATTCGCCTCGAGTTCGCCGATGGTGAGTCCCTGGCTGCTGCTCATCGCTCGCGGGGGCGTCAAGGAGTTGCGAAGACGCCCTTCCACCCTAGGGCCTGGGGGTCAGCCAACTGGAGCTGCCTCCAGCTTTGAGCAAGGGCGGTGATGGATTCGGCGGCCCCACCCCATTGATTGCGGGGTCACGCTAGGTGAGATTCGTTATAAGCAGCCCAGCAAATCAGCCTAGAAAATCAGTAGCCAGCAAATCTGTAGTCAGCAAGTCACTGGCCATCAGGGTTGGGTAGCCGGGCTGGGGGCCAGGGTGGCTGCCTGGGCGTCACTTAGCCGGCCAGCCCGGTGCAGCACCGTGGTGATCTGCTCGATGTTGAGCACGGAGTGGCAGCGGTACCCCGCCGCAGCTAGGCGTTCTCGGGCTTGGCGGTCGTGGTCACCGCCGTGGTCGATGAACACCACCACATCCTCCACCACCAGCCCCGAGCTCTCGAGCTTGGCGATGCCCTCCAGCACGCTGCCGCCGGTGATCAGGATGTCGTCGACGACCACCACCCGATCGCCGGCGTCGAAGTCCCCCTCGATCAGCCGGCGCGCGCCGTGGGCCTTCACTTCCTTGCGGGGGTAGATCAGCGGCTTGTGCAGCTGCAGGGACAAACCGGTAGCGGTGGGGAGGGAGCCGTAGGGGATGCCGGCGATGCGATCAAAGTGCAGGCCCTGAAGCTGGCTGGCATAGGCGTGCAGCACCCGATGGAAGAGGTTGGGGTCGGAGATGATCTGGCGCAGGTCTACGTAGTAGTTGAAAACGGCGCCCGAGGCCTGCACATACTCACCGAACAGCAAGCAGCCGATATCGAACAGGTCGACGATCAGGCCCTCCAGGGGGTCGGCCGCTGGTTGGGTCCCAGGCAGCCACAGGGCGCAGGTGTCGGCGTCGCCCCGCTCGCTGTTTTCCAGCCACCGTTCCCGCTTGGCCATGATCTGCAGCTTGAGCGCCTCGGCCCGGCTGGCCATGTCGTCTTCCACCAGCAGGTTTTGGGGCAGCGGTAGCAGCAGCCCATCGGCGGCGGCCCCGAGGCCTGCCTGCAGCATGGCGTCGAGCTTTTCCTCTTCTCCCCAAAGGCTGCGCAGGATCAAGAAGCGCTCCGGCGCTTCGGAGCGCACCCGCGCCAGGATCGCCGGATCGCTGGTGCCCACCTCCAGCAGCAGCTGGTCGGGAGTAGCCCAAAGCTGGGTTTCCCGCACAATTTGCAGATAGAGCGGTGCCTCCTCATTGGGGTAGTGCTGGATCTGGCGCGCCGCCTGGTTCGAGCTGTGGCAGGTCATCACCACGGCCTTGTCTGGGTAGAGCAGGAAGGGGGCGGCGATGTCCTGGCCGGCCAGGGGGGAGAGGGTCACCGCATCGGCGCCCAGGTCCTTGAAGAGGTAGTGGGCCAGGGCCGAGGAGGAGTTGAGGTCGCCGTGTTTGGCGTCGATGATTAGGGGGAGATCGCGGGGCACCAGGTCGCGCACCTCCAGCAGCAGCTCCAGCCCCACCGGCCCCAGGGCCTGATAGAAGCCCAGGCTGGGTTTGTAGGCGCACACATGGGGTGCGGTGGCCTCGATCACCGCCTTGATCCAGTGGCGGGCCTGGCTCAGGAAGGAGCGGCCCGCCAGGCCGCGCCGCGCTGCCCAGCTCTGCAGCATTTCTGGATTGGGATCCAGCCCGGTCACCAGCAGCGACTGGCGGTCGGCGATGGCGTCGGTGAGTTGAACGAAGAAGCCCATCACCCGAAGGCTGCCTGGGCCTGTTGCTAAGCCCGCCTTTGGCCTGTGCGCCGCCGGCTGACACAGCTCTTCGCAATTAATGCCCTTGCCAGGGCCACCATGGGCAGTGCAGTGTCTCTTGGCTGCCGCCGATGACCCAGCTCCGCCGCAGATGACCCAGCCCCTGCCCCTTGCCGGCAGTGCCCTGTTGAGTGCGGCCGGCGGCCTGGGGTTGTTTCTGCTGGGGATGGGCCTGATGACCGAGGCCCTGCGCAGCCTGGCGGGCAACCGGCTGCGCCGGGCCCTGCTGCGCTTTACCCGATCCGCCTGGAGCGGGGCCGCCGCCGGTGCGATCGGCACGGCACTGGTGCAGTCTTCGAGCGCCACCACCGTGGCCACGGTGGGGTTTGTCAGTGCCGGGCTGCTCAGCTTCCAGGCCTCGCTGGGGATCATCTTCGGCGCCAATGTGGGCAGCACGGGCCTGGGCTGGCTGGTGGCCCTGCTGGGCATCAAGTTTGAGCTGGCCGGGGCGATGCTGCCGCTGGTGCTGGTGGGGGCAGGCCTGCGGCTGCTGGGCCGCGGCCGCCAGGCGCTGCTGGGTCAGGCCTTGGCTGGGATGGCCTTGCTGTTTGTGGGCATCGCAGCGCTGCAGCAGGCCCTGGCTGGTCAGGGATTGCTGCTGGATCCGGGACGCTTTGATGCTGCAACCCCGCTGGGGCGGTTGCAACTGGTGCTGCTGGGCCTGTTCAGCACCGTGATCACCCAGTCGTCGGGGGCGGGGGTGGCCACCACCCTGGCCGCCCTGGCGGCCGGCGTGATCGGCCTGCCCCAGGCCTGTGCCCTGGTGATCGGCATGGATGTGGGCACCACCGTGACCGCCCTGATGGCTTCCATTGGCGCCAGCCTCAGCGCCCGCCGCACGGCGGCGGCCCACGTGATCTTCAACCTGTTCACAGCGGTCGGGGCCTTTCTGCTGCTGCCTGCCTACCTGGCCCTGCTGCGGCTGGGCTGGCCGGCCCTGATTGAGCGGGGCCCGGAATTTGGCCTCACCGCCTTCCACAGCGGCTTCAACCTGCTCGGTGTGCTGCTGGTGCTGCCATTCACGGCGCCTTTCGCCGCGTTGATCCGGCGTCTGGTGCGGCCGGGGGAGGGCCGCCTGATCGACGATCTGGCCGACACGCCTCCCGCCGATCCCGCCGCCGCCATCAGCCAGGCCCGCCACTCCCTGGAGCCGTGCCTGCTGGAACTGCTCCAGCTGCTGCGCGATGGGCTCGGCAACGGCAGGCTCGGCAACGGCAGACCCGGCCCCAGCAGGCCCGGCCAAAGCGCCCAGCGCCTGGTGGTGCTCCAGGCCGACCTGGACCGACTCGAGCTCTACCTCGACCAGATCCATCTGGCTCCGGCTCCCTCGCTGGCGCAGGTTGAGGGGAGGGTGGTGGAGCCCGGCAAGGCGCTTCTACACCTGTTGTTGCATGGCCTGGATCACTTGCAGCGCCTGCATGAGCGCTGTGAGGAGGACCAGGACCGCCTGCGCACTGCCGCCACCAGCGCAGGCCTGGGCAGCGAGCGCAGCCTGCTGCTGGAAACCCTGGACCAGCTGCCCAAGTTGGTGCAACAGGGCCGCTGGCCCCAAGCCAGCGACCTGGCCAGCGCCAGCGCCCAGGCCTCGCATCGCCGCGTGGCTCCCTACCGCCAGGAGGTGCTGGCGGCGGTGGCCCGGGGTGAACTCGACCTCGATGCCGGCACGGCCCGGCTGGAGGCGATTCGCTGGCTGCGGCGGGTGAGTCAGCACCTGGAGCGGGCCTGCTATCACCTCGGCGCGATCGGGGCGTCAAGCTGAAGCCGCCAGGGCAGGGTTTCACCGGCATGGAAGGGCACCAGCTCGACGGCGGTGCCGGC
>NZ_JAGQCQ010000195.1:0-7127 GCF_024346275.1 Cyanobium sp. BA20m-p-22 | reverse complement strand
GCCCTGGCGATTAGCGCCCGGGAGCTCAATCAGGAGATCAACCGTCGCCTGCATCAACGCGATAGCTGGCTTGTGGACTTCAACCGGCTGTTTTAACCCATACCTGCGGAGATCCATTGCTGCAATTGACTTCTGTCGTCGTTCGCAGTTGGCCCCTTTCTCCCGTGCTCCACTCCCGCGAAGCTATTGGCATCGAGATCGGATGTGTGATGAGCAAGCCCAACCAGCCCCGTGGCCGTTACCGCTTCCAGGGTGGCCAGCCCCTAGATCCCAACGCCGGCGTTCATCCAGAGATGGCTACCGGTCAAGACGCGACACCGGTGGGCAGAGGTATCCCCAACACCCCCCAGGAACTGATGGCCATGCAGGAGAACAAGCCCGAGCGCCCGGAGAAGTCGGAGCGGCAGCCGAGTGCCAAGGCCAAGCAAGTGTTGGATCTGATCAAGACGCTGGCCACCACTGCAGCCGAGGATCAGGAAATTGCCCTAACTCTGGTGCGGCGGCTGGAGAGCTTCCACGACGATGTGGTGGCGGAGATGAAAGATGACGCCGAGGCCAAACACAGTCTGGTTGCAGCGTGGGCTTTTGATGCAGATCGACTCATGCACTGCCGAATTTTTCTTGAAAACGTCGATCTGGAGTGATCGGCATCATGCGCCTCCAGGGGCAAGGAACTGCCTCTGGAGGCGTTAGCGGTGGCTAACGCGTAGGCACTGCCACTGCTGCAGCAGAGCGATCACTGCTTGGCCGATAGCGTTAGAGAGGCGAACTGAAGATGCTGTGACTGTCCAGCTGACTTATTGGTGCCACAGCTGCGGTGGTCTTGATCATGGCTGTTCTTCTGGCAGTGGTGCTTTGGACCAGTGCTCTGGAAGGGGATGTTGATCTATCCCCCTTCTATGCGGTCGGCGCTTTCGTGGCTTCCACGATACGACCGCCGATTGATGAATAAGTTGCTAATTATGGCACAACGAGCACGAAATTGGTGGAAGCTCCCCCATTCAAGCCAGATCTATGCATCTGGTGAATAGAATCGGACGATCTGGCCTCGTTGGGCATGAAAGTCATTGGGCGATATGTGCTGGTGGAGGATCTTGCATAAGGCAATCTGAGCAATCCTCACGCCGTCGTTCGCGCAAGCCTGCCTTCTCTGTGATCAGGTCTTGCCAGGCTGGGTTCAAATAAAACCACTGCAGACCATTGTCAGTAGCACAAACCCCGCTCCTCTCTGCGTTTTGCACCCAGTTGCAAAGCTCTCCTGTTGAGGCCGCAGAATCGACCGAACTGTTAGAGCTGTATCACCTCAATCCAGTCTTCCACCAGTCGCTTGCTGCACCGGATCGCTGGCGGTTGCTTTTTGGCCTGGCGACGATCTTGATGGATTACTCAGACGGACTGGATCTTGAGGCTCACTTTTTGCCCTTACCCGGCAATTTACCGGCGCTGAGCTTCTGGCAGATTTGTGAAGCACTCGTCTGCATTGACTTTTCGCTTGACGGGGTTGGTTGGGCCGAAGAGCTGCAATCGCCACGCCCGCTTGCGATCGCCCAGCTGGAAGCATGTGACGCCACACTCAGCGCCTCAGAAACCATGGATCGACTCGATCAGTTGCTCTCAGAAGCTCTGCTTTTCATTGATGGCTGTGACGACCATCCCCTCAGCCCTGCCGTCTACACCGGTTGCCGCCAAGGGTTGCTGTGGCGTGTGTGGACTGGACTCCAGGCCCGCCTAACTGGCTATGCAAGAACTGCATAAAAACTGAATGAAGTCGTCATTCGCACCAGAGAAGCTGCGCCAACCATTCTGATCGACGATGCTGAAAGGGTCTTGAGCACCACAGAAAACCAACTTCATGTCCGACCGCCTGATCACCCCGTCCCAGCTCGCTTTGTTCAGCCGCAGTCCGGTGATCGGTGCTTGGTGGGAGGAGGTGCACGCCACCACACCGGATCGGGCGCCAAGGCCAGCCACCAATGCGTTGGAGCAACTGTTGTTTGATGCGGGCCTTGAGCATGAAAAAATTTTGATCGCTCAGCTCAAGCTCGATGGCAAAACCATTGCTGAGCTCAGAGGCAAGCAGGAGCAGGAGGACTACGACGCCACGCTTGCTGCGATGCGCGAAGGTGCCGATTACATCTGGCAGGCCTCACTGCACAACGACGAGATGCGAGGTTCTGCCGACCTGCTGGAGCGGATCGAGCGGCCTTCCAGGCTTGGCGCGTGGAGCTACATCCCGATTGAGTGCAAGCTCTCCAGCCACCCCAAGCCGATCTACCTCGTTCAGGCCTGCGCCTATTGCGAGCTCTTGGAGCCGATCTTGGGCCACCGTCCCGAGGATTTCAAGCTCTACCTCGGTGGCGCCCGCTTTGAACCTTACGCATCAGTTCAGTTCTGGAGCTGGTATGAGCAGCTACGTCAGCGCTACCGCGACTTCCGGGCAACCTTCGATCCCAACCAGGGACCGGAGGATGCACCCGGTGATCATGGCCTGTGGGAACCGTTCATCAAGCAGCGTCTGGAAGGAAAGCGAGACCTGATCCTGGTGGCCGGCATGCGCCAGAGCCAGCGCCGCAAGCTCCATGCCGCCGGAATCACCTCCATCGACGCACTCGCAGCCTCCCTGGATGATCAACTCGTCACGGGGATGGATCCAGCCGTGCTGCAGCGACTGCGCGATCAGGCCCGTATTCAGCTCGAAAGCGAGCAGCGCAGCGACGGCCGTCCCGCCCACCAGGTGCGACCGCTGGATCAGCAAAGCCGCGGGCTAAAGATGCTGCCGGCAGCCGATGCCGGCGACATCTGGTTCGACATGGAGGGCTTCCCCGATCCGGTGAGCGGCAAGAAGCTGGAGTATCTCTTTGGTGCCTGCTACCGCGATGGTCAGGGCGAGCTGCGGTTCAAGCCCTGGTGGGCCCACAGCCCGGCCGAGGAGAAGGGGGCCTTTGACGACTTCGTGAAGTGGGTGGAGGAGCGCCGTCAGCGCTATCCCAATTTGCACGTCTATCACTACGCCAGCTACGAGAAGACCGCCCTCGGCAACCTGGCCTCTCGCCACCAAATCCACCAAGCCCTGATCGATCAGTGGCTGCGGGAGGAGCTGCTGGTGGACCTCTATCCGATCGTGCGCAACGGCCTGCTGGTAGGCGCACCGAGCTACTCGATCAAAAAGGTGGAGCGCCTCTATGGCGACGCCCGCACCGAGGAGGTGGAGAACGCTGCTGATTCGGTGGTGCAGTACGCCGAATGGCGCAAATCTCGCCAGCCACTGGTGCCTGGCAAGGCCCCCGGCCAGAGCCCATTGTTGCAGGATCTCCAGGATTACAACGAGAAGGACTGCCGGGTCACCGAGGGACTGCACCAGTTCCTGCTCAACTTGCCTGAGAGGCAGCAGATCCAGTTCCGTGCCAACAAGTGGGGCACAGCAGCCAAGGAAGTGGAGGAGGAGAAGCAGACCAGCGCCTACCAAAAAGATCTTGAGCTGGCGGCGTTCGAGCTGCTGGCTGAGCTTGGCGATCAAGCGCCAACAGCGAAGACGAAAACCAAAAAACAACAGGTCGTGGATGTCGATGCCGACGCCATCGGCCCGCGAGGCCTCAGCCGCCGGCTGCAGCGCTTGCTGGGCCAGCTGATCGACTTCTATGAGCGGGAAGGAAGGGTCGAATGGTGGGAGTTCTTCCACCGGTTGCAGATGACGACGGAGGAGCGGGAGGACGACAGCGAAGTGATCGCTGCTGCCCAGCTGGAAACGGTGGAGCGGATCAGGAGTTCCTTTGGCTTCCGCTACCGCTTCGATGCAAGCCAGCCGCTCAAACTGGCCGCCCGCGAGGGACGCAACCCTCGCTTTGCGTTGGTGCCGCTGCTGCTCGATGGCACGCGCCTGCTGCCCCTAGATCACCTGTTGTTGGCCGATGGCAAGGCATGGAGCGCTGAGGGTCTACTTGAGGAGAACCAGCCCGATCAAGTAACCATGAAAGCCACTGGTGATCATTTGGCAAAGGCGGTGAACCTGAGAGGCGAGAAGCTGCCGCAGGCCGCCGATCTTGTGCCTCTGCCTAAGCTGATGTACCGGAGCATGCTCAAGGATCTGGTGCGTCAGGCCCAGGGCTGGGTGGGCGAGCACCAGGCCCTGCCACCGGCGCTGCTGCATCTCCTGGAGCGCCGCACGATCCCGGAACTCGAACCGCTGAATCAGCGCATCCGCCAGTCGCCGAGCACAACTGCTGCGGAACTGACGGCCTTCCTGACGGAGGCCGATGGCCTGGGGCTATGCCTCCAGGGGCCACCTGGAACCGGCAAGACCACCGTCACCGGCGAGGTGATCGCCCAGCTGGTGCAAGCCGGCCAGCGGGTGGCGGTGAGCTCCAACGGCAATGAGGCAATCAACAACGTGTTGCGCAAGGTGCAGGGGTGTCTAGATGAACACGGCAGCAATGCCTTGGTGGTGAAGGCCTCAAGTAGCACCAGCCATCAAGCCGATGTGAAATCACTGTCCGGTTCCCACGCCCAGGCCCTCAAGGAGGCCAACCTGCCGGACGCCCCCGCCGTGCTTGGCGGCACGGTGTTCACCCTGGTGAAGGAGGCGTATGACGGGGCACCCTTTGATCTGCTGGTTCTTGACGAAGCCGGCCAGGTGTCGCTCAGCAACCTGCTCTATATGAGCAAGGTGGCGCGCAACATCCTGCTGGTCGGTGATCAGCAGCAGCTAAGCCAGCCCAATCGGGCTGATCACCCCGGCGAGAGCGGCTTGAGCTGCCTCGACTATGTAATGCAAGAGCACCCCGTGGTGCCGGCCGATCGGGGTGTGTTTCTGGCCACCAGCTGGCGTATGCCGCCACCGCTCACCGAAGTGGTGTCAGAGCTCTTTTATGAGGGCCAACTGCAAGCTGCCTCCTGCAACTCAGCCAACCAGGTGCACTGGGATGGCCCAAAGCAGGGGCTCGTGTTTGAGGCGGTGCCCCACAGCGGCAACAGCACGCTCAGCGAAGAAGAGGTGGAATACATTGCTGCTTTAGTGGAACGGCTGCATGGCCGGCCCTACCAGCGTGCCCGGCTCGTTGACGGCGAGATGACTACTGAGAGCGGGGTACTGGGCCAGAAGGAGATCCTGATCACCGCTCCCTACAACATGCAGGTGAACAGACTGCAGAAGCGCATCGGCCAGAAGGCGCGAATTGGCACCGTCGACAAATTTCAAGGGCAAGAAGCCCCCGTTGCGATTCATTCTCTTACCGCTAGCGATGGCGATAGTGCTCCCCGTGGGATTGACTTTTTGCTCGACCCAAACCGCCTCAATGTGGCTATCAGTCGAGCCCAGTGCCTCTCGATAGTGGTGGGTTCTCCAGAGCTGGCTACTGGAATTAGTAACAGCATCGCCAATGTGCAACGTCTTAATCGGTTGTGCAGCGTGATTGCAAATGGTCAAGGCAAGGAGGGCTGATTAATGACGGATACGATTGGATTGTTTGTGCATTACCGTCCTGTAGTTCTCGCCTTGCCAAATGGGGGCTGCGGAGCAGTTGCCAATTTCCTTGGATTTAACAATCCAGAACGGCTGCAAGTAGCATTGGATGATGCGGGGTTACTATTTAGGCATCCGGATTTTGGCGATATCGCTACTCGCCTGCTTAGCATTGAACTAGCCGAATCCACGCTGGGTGGGGTGCTGCATCAATCGCTTATGCGCATCCAATCGCTTACGAAAAGACCCCAGATATTTCGCTGGAATCTGGAAGCCAGTATTTCAGTGGAGCCGGTTAGCCTGCGGCTTCAAATTAGCAATGAGGCGGAACTCTTGAGGTTTGACGTCAGGATGCGTTCTAAAGACGCCCTGTTCGCAGGTGCCCATTGTCCCCCTGCGTTGATCAGGAAGTTAAAGGAGCAGGGAAATCTTTGGTGGGTCTATGGCAAAGGTGAAGAGATGGATGGTCGTGAATACGACAGTATGGAGCCAGCTGAGCAGGCAGAGTGGGCTTTAATCATTGAACAGATGGGTCTTCCCTCTATTCAGCCTGCAGAACTAGTTAGGGCACTCGATGAGTTCGCGGACTGCGCTATTGATTTCCGGTACAGCGATCTGTTTCTTGAGTCAATGGCTAAATACTTATCGATGCCACTGGAGTATTTCGAGGCGTGGCAAGCCGAGGGTGATAGCGTAATTGTAGACGTAGGAGATGATAAAATACAAGGATTTTGTTGAGAATCAAGCTGCCAGAACGAATCCACCCGGTAACTGATCAACACAATCACTGATCAAAAATGACTAAACGCCTAACTGAGCTCAAAACCCTTCTAAATCGAGCAGCCCACGCTTACTACGTGCTTGACGATCCTCAGATGGAAGATGCGGTCTATGACCGCCTCTACCGTGAACTGCTGGAACTGGAGGAGCAATACCCCGAGCAAATCACGCCTGACAGCCCCAGCCAAAGGGTGGGTGGCTCCCCAAGCGATGGCTTCACATCAGTGGAGCACCGCATCTCGATGCTCAGCCTCGACAATGCCTTCAGCGACGAGGAGATCGAGCGCTGGCATCGCCGCCTGCTGCGGGAACTGGATCTGGAAGAAGGCACCGATCTGCCGATGGTGTGTGAGCTCAAGATCGATGGCAACGCCCTAGCACTCACCTACGAAAACGGCTTGCTGGTGCGAGCGGCCACCCGCGGTGATGGCAGCCGGGGCGAGGAGATCACCACCAACGTGCGCACGATCCAGTCGATTCCGCTGCGTCTACAGATGGAGGATCCGCCTGCCTGGGTGGAGGTGCGCGGAGAAGCATTTATTCCGGACGACACCTTTGCCCAAATCAATCAGGAGCGGCAGGCCAATGAGGAGCCGCTATTTGCCAACCCCCGCAATGCCTGCGCCGGTACCTTGCGCCAACTCGACCCCAAAGTCGTGGCTGGCCGCCGGCTCGACTTCTTTGGCTACACGCTGCACCTGCCGGATGATTACCCCATAGCCCAGACCCATCAGTGGGGCTGCCTGGAGTGGTTGCAGCAGGCCGGGTTCCGGGTAAACCCCAACGCCAGGCTTTGTGCAGATCTCCCCGCGGTGCAGGCTTTTACAGCGGAGTGGGAGCAGCAGCGCCATGGGCTCCTTTATGCCACCGATGGGGTGGTGGTGAAGCT
>NZ_JAGQCQ010000194.1:0-7137 GCF_024346275.1 Cyanobium sp. BA20m-p-22 | reverse complement strand
TGCAAGCGGTCAGGGAACAATGCTTGACCGAGGCGATCCATACGCGCCATGGTCGCCAACACGCACATGGTCTGGGGCAATTGGAGCAGGTGTTGGCGCAGGCATTGCTGGTGGACTCATGGCAGCATTTAACTTGAATAGAATGAAATCCGATATAATTAAGACCACCGATGCCAACTGTCCTGAATTTGGGCTTTACATAGGACGTAATCGCCCTAAAAATTCAATCCCAGCAACTACAGGTGTCAACTCTGTTCCCGACAATACTGCTAACCTCAAGCCAAAAGACTTATGGTGCATTCCATGGGCCGAGAAGTGCACCGATCCCGACTCCGCTAAAGCTATAAATCAAAAAGAATCATGCCACAAGACTATAGCAAAATACGAATGCAACTATCAGAAATACCTTGCAGCCAATCCAAATATTGCAAATTGGGCAAAGCAAAATCCAGCTATGGCCAAGAAGGAGGCGGTTAGGCTAGGCGCGGTTGACGCCGAGTCGATAGAGGTTCCTACTGCAAAGCAAGCGACTGGCAAGGCAAAAGGTTCGGCCACTAAAAAAGAGATAGAAGATAAATGCCTGAAGGCCGCAGACTATAAGGGCTGCATGGAATACAACAGCCAGAAATAGCCGAATTCTAATCCAGAATAAATATCCAAAAATCACCTCAACAAATCTATCTCCACAGGAGATTGCGAGCTTGTAGCAAGCTGACCTGTGAAGGAATTAGTCTTTTGGCATCATTGAGTCTTGCCTGCATAGCAGTTATGCCCTGGATATTCTGTCAAGGATTTAGTCTGGCCGAGTGATTGGGTAAGCCACGAGGAGCCCGCCTCTGTTGGGTGCCCACGGGCCGCCGTCCCAGAGAGTTCACAGCCCCACTACAAACTAAGGAGTGAAGTGCCAGCAGTGGCATTCGATGTCTAAGCCTGATGGTTGAATCTCCCTATTTAAACAACCACCCCATACCGCGTAAATTATTGCAAACCATGACGCTTAAGGTGGATATATCAAATTGCACATAAAATCTGTTGGTCTGATCTAGATTAATGATTAAGTCAATATCAAGCGCAGCATTAACCCTGATACTCGCCATTCCTTTTCAAGGGATCATGAGCGCCAGGGCGGCCCCTTGCGACTCTGGTAAGTATGACCCGAGATATCCAGAGTGTCGCGAGAGTGTTGAAAAGCGAAGGGCTGAAGATAAGAAACCCAAGCCGCTAGAGCCACCTAAGTATCCCGTGAAGACCGGCTTTTTTCAAATGGCCGATCGAGACACTGGAACGCAAGTGCCGTTCTATTTTTCCTCGCAAGATGGCTCGATACTAACTCTCAACTATGAGAAGAATATTAGACCATCTATATCACTAAATACGGGAGAAATTGTTTCATGGAAGTCAGGGGTTGCAGGTCAAGGAAGCGATAGTTCTGCTGCAATATCGACTGTTGTTGCAGGCGCACTGTTCTTTTGGCCAATGATACTTGCCGCTCCTTTCATGGTCAAGAACTACACCATTACTGGCTTTGAGGTTCTCTATGTTGATGAATTTGGGAAGGATCAGCCCCTTACATTCGTGACAATAGAAAGCCCAGCTACGGCCCTTGCATTGCTGAAATTTGCTACGGGACTTAATTCTGGGGAAACACGTTCCTTGGATATCACAAAGAAACTATATGAGACTGGCCTCGAAAATTCACTGAAAATGCTGCAGAATCAAAAAGACAAGGTTCTTGTCAAGAATACTAAGAAGCCATGGTGCTCATACGTTGATACCAGTAAAAAGAGTGATGAGTTGACAGCTTATGAACAGTCTGTCGCTCACGTAAAAGCTTTATACACCAAGCTAGGAAAGGGTGAGTTTAATGACTCAAGCAGTAAGACGGCTGATGCTCAGTGGGAACAGTATCTTGCCTCGAATCCTGGAGTGGCTGCCTGGACAAAGGCATTTCCGCAACAGGCAAATGCATTGAAAAGTTGTTCATAAGCGACGCATCCCGCTTTCGATATCTGCAAAGTCATTTTCTCTCTGGTCGAATAGGTGTGAACATCCGCTCATCCATGAACTTGGTTGTGAATAGCTAAATCAGTTCCCCTACCTGAAGTCCCACGGCTTTACCTCCTTACCCCAGCGTCAACGATCCTGGCGGTATTGTTAAGCCTGGCCCTGTGCCTCTGGGTAAGCGCCCTAATCACACCCGCTTAGATATTGGCAGTAGGCATAGGCAGCGGTCATTCGGACCATTTCTAGGTTGACGCTTCGCCCACCCGCTTAAGCCTCAGCCACTGTTCGCCCGTAGCGGTCCACCGTCTGCGGTCTGATCTCTAGTGGCCCAGCACCGGGTTTAGTCATCTAGTGACGTGCCAAAACCTCTATACAAAGCTTGTGAATATTCGGATCCACCTGAGCCATCGCGGGTCCCGCTAGCAGGGCAGCAGCAGCGGTGACGGCTATTTGTCGTCGTATGGGCTGGCAGCGGCTGAGGGCAATCCTTAGGGTTGAGGGATGAAGAAATTGCCGGGTAGGGCGAGACCAAAGTGGTTGGCAGTCGCCGGCCAGGTGCTGGCAGCGGCTTTGTTCGTAGCAATGACAGTCAGCGTCCTGCCGGTGCTTTTGATGACAAGTCTCGTCACCGCCCTGATCTTGATTCCGGTGTTGCGTCAACTCAGGAAGGAGGCGGAACGGACTGGGTCTGTCGTGAATGTGCCGGCACGGGAGCAGATGGTCGACATCACACCCCTTCACGAGCGCCTCCGGCAAGAGTTTTTGGCATTTCGCCGTCGTGGTTGGCGCCGATAGGGGGAGGTGGGCGGTCGTTGCGCTCACTTGCGCGTAGCCCTAACGGCTTGCAGCTTGCGCTCCAGCACGATCCCCGCTGCCCGGTGTCAACTACGTAGGCGCCCGCCTACCTAATTGTCGCCGTGCACAGAAACCGCAGTAGCTCGCTCTCGGGCACGGCCGCTCAGTAAGAACAGCAACCTAGAACTGCCGGCAGGACAGGCTTCAGCGGCTCTTAACGCAGTACCCACCTGATGAATACCAGCCCAGGGGGCATCCTTTGCCGCTCTTCTGGATCGCTTCCCGCTCGTTACTGGGGCTGCTGAGGCAGTAGTTGCCAGAGGAATAAAAACCCAGCGGGCAGCCAGCGCCGCTTTTCTCGATGGCGCCGCGGGTGTTGCCCCCGGAGCTGGGCACGCAGTAGCCGCCAGAGCTGTAGTAACCAAGCGGGCAACCTCCAACCTTGGGCAGAGGGCGTACCGGCTGCTGGGCTAGGGCACTTCCTGCCGCCAAAGCTGCAATCGCGCAGGCAAGAAGCAGCTGATTGCGGCCCAACGTCTTTTGAGGCATAGATACAGATTGGCGCAGATCAGCCAGCTGCAACCAAGTCATGCAGGAACCGCATGAAAAGGCTGCCGGTGCAAACTCCGCCAATGGCTAGAAAGTTTCTGCTGGGTGTGGTGGCATTGGCGGCCTTGGCTTGGCCAAGCGAGGTAGTCGCTCAGGGCGTCAAGGCCACCGTGCTCTCCATCGGCGACGGCGACACCATCCGCGTGCGTCAGGCGGGCAAGGCCCTCACCGTGCGACTGGCCTGCATCGATGCCCCCGAGACGGCCCAAAGCCCATACGGCCAGCAGGCCCGCAACTACCTGCAGCAGAGGCTCCCTGTCGGGCGCGAGGTCAGGCTCGAGGTCAAGACCACCGATCGCTACGGCCGTTCGGTTGCCGAGGTGATCTCTGACATCAACATCAATTTGGCGCTGGTGGAAGACGGCCAAGCCTTTGCCTACCGCCAGTACCTCAGTGGGTGTAACGCCAAGGAGTATCTGGACGCTGAATACCGTGCCAGCCGGCGGCGCTACGGGGTCTGGCAGGTGGAGGGCGGCATCACCCGGCCCTGGGACTTCCGGCGAGGTCGTCGCTCTGCCGTCATTCCTGATGGCACCACCCCGGGCGGCCGCCGTTACCGCTGCAGCGAGATCAGCTCCTATGAGCGCGCCCAAGAGCTGCTGCGCCAGGGGCATAGCTACCTGGACGGAAATGATGATGGAGAGGCCTGCGAAATGTTGCGGCGCTGAACAGCCAACAACAAGCAGCTGAGGCAAGCTGATATGTGGCTGCAGATCAAAGGAATGCCACGCCTGCGTTACCGGCAGAACCCATTACCGCTTGGCCCAGATGCTCCAGCTGCTGAGCTCTATGGGCCAGAGCAAGCCAACCCGCCTGGTTTGCAAGTAATGGAGCAAGGCAAGCTCGCCGTGGTGCCGCTCGGCCCCTTGTTTGCAGAAACGCCACCAGCAGAAGGCTGATCATTAGTCAAATCAAGGACTTTTCTTTCGCTTGATCCCACTGGACAACCTGTGGGGAATTGGTACTTTCAAGGAAATTCCATTGAATTCATGCTTACCGGCCCCGAATTGCTCGCCAAGGTCAAGGAACTAGGCGATGTCTCCAAGTCCGAGCTCGTGCGCGAATGCGGCTATGTGAGCACCAAAAAAGATGGCAGTGAGCGCCTCAACTTCACGGCGTTCTATGAGGCCCTGCTGGGCGCTAAGGGTGTAAACCTCGGCACCGATAGCACCGGCCGGAGCACTGGCAAAGGTGGCCGCAAGCTGAGCTACACCACAAAGATCCAGTTCAACGGCAATCTGCTGGTGGGCAAGGCCTACACCGCCATGCTCGACCTCAAGCCCGGCGATGAGTTCGAGATCAAGCTGGGCAAAAAGCAGATCAAGCTGCTTCCTTTGGGCAGTACAGAAGAGGAGTGAGCAGCTGCTAGGCGCCTGCTAGTGAGCATTTGTTGCGCGCAGGCAGCTGCCGGCCGTGATCTCTTGCACAGTGAAAGCAGGCGCCAGTGAGTTAGGTGCCGGCATGAGCGCCTGCATTTACTTGCCCGGCCGCTCCAGAGAATCCCCCGCTCACCCCGGGGGGTTTCTGTTGTCACCAATCAGGGGAGTGCTCCTGGAGGCTTGATTCTCAGCGCGGCAGCGGACAGAGCAACGGTCCCGGCACGCGGCAGGTGCGCCAGTCGCCGTTGCTGCTGCTTACCTCCACCCCAATCCAGCTGGTGGGATGGTCAGGCTCACTAAGGAGTCCAATTGGGGTTGCCCCGGTTTCGTGGTCAGGTCGTTAGGAGTCACGCCATGACCCTCAGACTGTCCATCGATGACCAACCTGACCAAATCAAGACGCCAGTTCACGGCGCAGCAAAAGCAAGAGGCTGTTGAGCTTTGCTTGAGCGAAAACCTCAGCTGCAGTGCTGTGGCCCAGCGACTTGGCATCCCCATCAGCAGCCTTTCCAAGTGGGTCAGACAGGCCCGCATTGATCGGGGTGACTTTGGCCCTCCCGAGCAGGGTCAGCTCACCAGCGAGGAAAGGGCTGAATTGGCCCGGCTCCGCAAGGAAAATCGCGAGCTCAGGAGGGAAAAGGATTTTT
The DNA here is from genome assembly GCF_024346275.1 of Cyanobium sp. BA20m-p-22. NCBI lineage: Bacteria > Bacillati > Cyanobacteriota > Cyanophyceae > Synechococcales > Prochlorococcaceae > Cyanobium > Cyanobium sp. BA20m-p-22. The sequence continues at coordinate 1,703 of NZ_JAGQCQ010000194.1, read as the reverse complement.
TCAAGCTGGCGGCAGCGCACTTTGCAAAAGAGCAGCTGCCGCCGAGAGGTTTCGCCTGATCGAGTCCCTCTCGGGCCGCTTCTCCACGGCCTGGCTCTGCCGGCAGCTGGGCGTGGCCCGCAGCGGTTTCTATGCCTGGCGGCAACGGCAGCACAACCCGGGCCCACGGGCCCAGGAGAACGAGGCCATCACGGCCCAGGTGCAGGCTGTTTTTGATCGGCACCGCGGTTTCTACGGAGCACCGCGCGTTTATCAGGAGCTCAAGGCTGCTGGCCTCAAGGTGGGCCGCCACCGCATTGCCAGGCTCATGCGTTGTTCAGCGCTCAAGGCCAAGACCAGACGCGGGTTCAGGCCTTGCCGGAACCCAGGCAACCGGGCCAGTGGTGTGGCCGAGAACCTGCTGCAGCAGGACTTTTCTCCCCTTGCACCCAACCGCTGTTGGGCTGGTGACATCACCTACATCCGCACCACAGCCGGATGGCGGTATTTGGCGATCTGGATCGACCTTTACAGCCGCCGCGTGGTCGGCTGGGCTATGGGCGCCACGATGGAGGCCATTTTGGTGCTCGAGGCCCTGAACCGGGCTTTTGGGCACCGTCAGATCGAACCCGAGCAACTCCTGATCCACACGGACCAGGGGAGCCAATACCGAGCGACGGCCTACCGGCAGTTGCTGGAAGCCCACAAGATCAGCTGCAGCATGTCGGCCAAGGGCTGTTGCTGGGATAACGCGGTGGTGGAGAGCTTCTTCTCCACCATCAAACACGAACTGGACCTTGATGACGATGCAGAGAGCCTGAAAAGCCCTCAACAGCTAATCAGGCATTTGGCCTTCTGGATCGACGGTTACTACAACCGCGAGCGCCGTCACTCAACGATTGGCTACCTCAGCCCAATCGACTACGAACAGCAGTTCATCGCTACCCGTACACTCACCACCGTGAAGCCCTGATACCTGTCCACCGAATTGGGGTAACTCCAAATCCATTCGATGGCATCAGCGATGGCTTCATCAAGGGAGTCGTACTGACCGTCGAGCTGACCGTGGGGCTGGCAGCTGCCGTCAATGAGGCGGTAGCTGCGCTCGCTGGGTTGGTAGGCCTTGCGATATCGAGCTGTGGCTCCGGTTGCCTGCATATTTATTGTTCTACAAGCATCACCATGGCCAGCAGCAGGGTGACCTTGCTGTATCGAGCGGAACCTTTTGATGTGTCGTTATAGCTGCTATTCAATCTCGGCTCAGATTTGCGCCGCCCAACTGGGTCTGGAGCCTGGCGATGCGTTCGAGATCAAGCTGGGCTGCATGCAGATCAAGCTGCTTGCCCTGGCTGCCGTAGAAGAAGAGAGCTGACGAGCAGTTGCTCTTGGTCGACTAGGCCGGCAACTGGCTGAGTTAGTCATCAGATTCGCCACCAGGGCCAGCGCAAGGACCGCTGCCACCTCTGCGGAGCAGGGCTTTCTGCCTGAGGCAACGGCACCCCCTGGCCGCCCCACCACTGCACCAACTGACGTAGTGGTTGCTGGCTGGCCTCTCCCTTGCGCAGCAGTAACCACAACGCTTCCACCAGCGGGTTGAGCGGCCGCAGCGGCACCAGGCCTGCACCACGCCAGGGGGTAACCGTCAGCAGGGTGAGATCGGCGGGCAGCAGCAGCGGCGCAGCTACCAGCTGCTCCAACCAGCGGCCCGGATCAGCGGAGCTGCA
>NZ_JAGQCQ010000193.1:0-7139 GCF_024346275.1 Cyanobium sp. BA20m-p-22 | reverse complement strand
CCGTCGCCGAGGGGGCTTCTGCCGCAGGCCGCCCAGTGCTGAACCGCCCTGCCGGAGCTTGCCCGGGCAAGCGGTGCAGAGCATCCCGTTCGGCCTCCAGCAGAGCCAGCAGATTGGCCAATGGTGTACGCAGCTCATGGGCGACATCGGCACTGAACTGTTCCTGCCGGCGGTAAGCCTCCAGCAGGGGAGCCATCGCCAGTCCCGCCAGCCACCAGCTGGCCAGTGCCATTCCTGCCATCGCCAGAGCGAACACGCCGTGGCCCAGCCACCAAAGCCGGCTGGCCTCAGCATCGAGGGGTGCCAGGCTGCGACTTATCTGCAGGGCGCCCCAGTCCTGCTCACCGCTGCGATGGGCCCGGTGCAGATGGATGGCGTAGCTCAACAACCGTTCACCCCCAGGCAAACGCTGCTCTCGCCACACCGGGTCCGGCCGGGTAGGCCCCAGGGCGCCAGGCGAGGCGGCCAGCAGCTGGCCGCGGGCATTGAAGATCCGCAGCTGGAAACGGGACGGATCGGTGGCGCTGATGGCATGGCGCTCGATCAGGGCATCAGCAGCAGAACAGGCCTGACCCACCAGACAAAGGCCCGGCAGTACCGCCGCCAATGCCACCGACGGCACGGCCACTGGGGGCAGGCTGGGTTTGAGGCTGTCGTGCAGGGTGCCGGCAACGGTCTGCAGTTCGCGGCGCAGGGCGGCTTCACGCTCCTGCAGCAGCAGGCGCGCCATGGCGAACCCGGCGCCGTACAGAATCGCGCCCATCACCAGCAGCGAGAGGGCAGCCAAGCGCAGCCGAGCTCGCCAAAGCATTGCCGGAGCCGGTGAACGGTTGGCGCTCATGGCTCTCCAGGCAGCTGGGCATGGAAGCGATAGCCACGGCTCGGCACCGTTTCGATCGGGGAGGCCAGGCCATGGCCCGCAAGCTTGCGCCTCAGCAGCCGCACCTGGGCGGCCACCACGTTGCTCACCGGGTCCTGGTGCAGGTCCCACAGCTGGTTACGCAATCGAGAGCCCGGAATGATCTGCCCGGGGTGCTCCAGGAAATAGGCCATCAGCTGCAGCTCCTTGCCAGCCAGCGGGATCGTCACCACACCATCGGACGAGCTGACCTGCAGCTGGCTGGACTGGGGATCGAACCGGTAAGGCCCCACCTCCAACACGGGCTCGCGGTACCTGGGCTGGCGGCGTTGCAGGGCCCGCACCCGCGCCAGCAGTTCCTCCATCGCGAAGGGCTTGCTCAGGTAGTCGTCGGCACCGGCGTCGAGGCCCTCTACCCGATCGGCCGTCTCGGCCCGGGCAGTGAGCAACAGCACGGGCAGGTCGAGACCGGCTGCGCGGGCGCGGCGGCAGAGCTCAGGGCCACTCAGGCCCGGCAGCATCCAGTCCATGATCGCCAGCTCGTAGCTGGCCAGCTCACCGCACAGCAGTGTCCAGCCCTCCAGCCCATCGCTGCAATGGTCCACCACGTGGCCCTGGTGCTGCAGCACGGTCTGCACGGCGCCGGCCAGCTCCTGCTCGTCTTCCACCAGCAGGATCCGCAGCGGCATCAAGTGGAAGCTAAGACCGGTGAATGCTAGTGGGCGCAAGCGATTTCACCTGTTTTTCATCGCGACTACGGCATCCTTCGTGGGTTCTTGTCCTGCCCCTGCGGCACCAGCAGCATGCGCGCTCTTCTTCTGGCCGGCGGCCTCAGCCTCGGAACCCTGGCCCTCGGTGAGTTCAGCCCCGCCATGGCCCACGTGGGTCATGGCGATGAGTTTCAGCAGCAGGGGAACGTGCGCCAGGTGAAGGCCAGCGGCGAGATTGATTCCATGCTGGGGATCACCACCGCTCCTGCCACGGAAGCCGGCGGCGTGGTCTCCATTCCGGTTGCTGCGGTGGTGGATGCGGATGGCAAGCCCCTGGCCTTCGTGAAAAGCGGCACCACCTACGACCCGGTGTTCCTCCAGACCGGAGCCAGCCAAGGCGATCAGATCACCATCACCGACGGCAGCATCGCGCCTGGAGACGAGGTGGTGACACAGGGAGCCCTCTCGCTCTACGCCGAATCGAAGAAGAGCCAGAGCGCCGTGGCCGCCAACGGGGCAACCCCTGCCGCTGCTTCTGATGCCCCAGCCACCCCAGCCGCGGCCGCGCCCTCGGCCGCCGGAGGCCTCAACCGCCTGGCGATCGGGGCCGGTGCTGTGGTGATCGTCCTTGGTGCTGGGGTTGTGGTCTCCCGGCTTGGCAAGAAGAACTAACCCCCGATCCTTGCGCTCTCTCCGCCTCCCAAGCCTTTCCCATGCTGGAACGCCTGCTCAACCAGACACTGCGCACGTCCATCGCCAGGCGCTGGCTAGTGGTTGTGGCCGCCGTGCTGATCACTCTTTGGGGCCTGTCGATCCTCAGCCGGATGCCCCTGGATGTCTTCCCACAGTTCGCCCCTCCCCAGGTTGATGTGCAGACCACAGCCGATGGTCTGGCACCGGAAGAGGTGGAACAGCGCATCACCGTGCCGATCGAATCGGCCGTCAATGGCCTGCCGGGAGTGGAAACGGTGCGCTCCTCCTCGAAGGTGGGTCTCTCGATGGTCCAGGTGGTCTTCGATCAGAGCGCCGACATCAATCGGGCGCGGCAATCGGTGGCGGAACGCCTGCAACAGATCGAGGCGGAGCTGCCTGCCCAAGCCAGCTCCCCGGCAATCTCACCCCTCGTCTCTCCCCTGGGCACGATCCTGCAGTACGCCTTCACCCTGGAGGGCGGCGGCCCCACGACGCCGATGCAGTTGCGGCGGATCGTCGCCACCACCTTCAACAACCAGATCCTGGAAGTTCCCGGTGTCTCCCAGGTGACCTTGTATGGCGGTGAGGAGGCCCAGCAGCAGATTCAGATCGATTCTCAGCGACTTCAGGCCCGCCAGGTGTCGTTGCAGGCCATGGCCGAGGCGGCAACGGCCGCCAGTGCCAATGCCCCGGGCGGTTTTCTGATCGCCGGCGGGCAGGAGAAGCTGATCCGCGCCAGTGGCCAGGCGGGCAGTAGTGAGGATCTCGCTGATTCCGTGGTGACCAACAGCCAAGGCCAGGCGCTGCGGATCGGTGATGTCGCCGAGGTGCGGCTGGCCAGTGCCCTGAAGCGCGGTGATGGCAGCTTCAACGGCAAGCCGGCAGTGGTGCTGATGATCAACAAACAGCCCGATATCGACACGCCACGGGTGACACGTGAGGTGGAGGAGCGGATCGCCGCCCTCAGCAAGACCCTGCCGGCTGACATTCAGGTGAAGCGCACCTTCCGGCAGGCCAATTTCATTGACACCGCGATCAAGAACGTCAGTGCGTCCCTGATCGAAGGGATCCTGATCGTGTCCGTGGTGATGGTGCTGTTTCTGATGAACTGGCGCACCGCCGTGATCACCCTCAGCGCCATCCCCCTGTCGCTCGTGATCGGCTTGATGCTGATGCGCGCCTTCGGGCTGGAGATCAACACCATGACCCTCGGTGGTCTGGTGGTGGCGATCGGATCTGTGGTTGACGACGCCATCGTCGACATGGAGAACTGCTACTCCGGGCTGCGCCGCAACCAGGTGGCCGCCCAGCCCAGGAATCCCCTGCAGGTGGTGTTCGAAACCTCCGTGGAGGTACGCCAGCCGGTGATCCTTTCCTCCGTGATCATCGTGGTGGTGTTCGCCCCGATCTTCAGCCTCTCGGGGGTGGAAGGGCGGATCTTTGCGCCGATGGGTCTGGCCTACCTGTTCTCGATCGCGGCGTCCAGCCTGGTGGCGCTCACGCTCACGCCAGCGCTCTGCGCCATCCTGCTGGCGAACACACGCCTTCCAGCCGAGAACACCTGGGTGGCCACCTGGGCGGAGCGGTCCTACAGGCCCTTGCTGGAGTTCTCGCTGCTGTCGCCCAAGCGGGTACTGGCCGCTGCTCTGGCATTCGTTGTGGTGGCCTGTGCCATCTTGCCGAGCCTCGGGCGGGTGTTTCTACCGGAGTTTCGTGAGAAATCTTTGGTGAACTCGATGGTGCTCTATCCCGGAGTGTCATTGGAGATGACCAACCGCGCTGGGCTGGCGTTGTCCAACACCCTCAAGGCCAGCCCTTTGTTCGATTGGGTGCAGGTGCGAACCGGCCGGGCCCCTGGTGATGCCGATGGAGCAGGCGTGAACCTGGCCCATGTGGATGTGGAATTGAGCGACGAGGCGATGAAGGATCGCCCTACTGCCATTGCCGAACTACGCAACGCCTTTCTGAAGCTGCCCGGAGTGGCTCCGAACATCGGCGGTTTCATCTCCCACCGGATGGATGAGGTGCTCTCAGGAGTCCGCAGTGCGATCGCCATCAAGATCTACGGCCCCGATCTGGCGGAGCTGCGCAGGATCGGCGAGCAGGTGCGCGATGCGATTGAGCCGATCCAGGGAGTGGTGGATCTGCAGCTCGAACCCCAGTTGCCGATCCAGCAGGTTCAGATTGCCTTCGATCGCAAGGCCGCCACTGCCAACGGGCTAACGATGCAGCAGCTCGCCGATGCGGTGGAGATCGCCCTGAACGGCAAGACGGTGGGCCAGGTGGTGAGCGACGGCACCGACCGCACCGATGTGGTGGTGATGCTCCCCGAAGACTCCCGCAACAATCTCGATGCCCTGCGAGCTCTACCGATCGCTACCCCCGCAGGCACCATGCTGCCGCTGGGAAGCCTGGCCCGCATCGACTACGGCCTGGGCGCCAATGTGGTCAACCGGGAGGACGTATCGCGGTTGATCGTGGTGTCCACCAACGTCAGTGGTCGGCCGCTGGGCACGGTTGTCGCCGACATTCAGAACACCATCGACAGCAAGATCAAACTGCCAAGCGGCTATCTGATCCGCTACGGCGGCCAGTTTGAGTCGGAGGAGCGGGCCACCACCAACCTGCTGCTCTACAGCCTGTTGGCCATGGTTGTGATCGCCGTATTGATGTTCGTGGCAGTGAAATCACTACCGGCCACGCTCGCGATCCTGATCAACCTGCCGCTGGCTCTAGTCGGGGGTCTGGTGGCCATCCTGCTCACCGGAGGGGTTCTCTCGGTGGCCTCCTTGATCGGCTTCATCACCCTGTTCGGTGTGGCGGTCCGCAATGGCCTGCTGCTGGTTGACAACTACAACCGCCGTCATGCGGAAGGCATGGAGCTCAAGGAGGTGATCCGCTCCGGCAGCCTGCAGCGCCTCAATGCGATCTTGATGACGGCCCTCACCTCTGCCTTCGGCACGCTGCCTCTGGCTTTGGCCTTTGGGGCCGGAAACGAGATCCTGCAGCCCCTGGCGATCGTGGTGCTGGGTGGTCTGATCACCTCCACCCTGCTTACGCTCATGGTGCTCCCTGCGCTCTACGCCCGTTTCGGCCGCTGGTTGCTGCTTAGGGCCCTCTCTTAGGCATGAGAACGGAGCGTTTAGGGCAGTTCGCCGGCCTCGGTGCCGCCGTGCTGTTCGGCTGCAGCGCGCCGCTGATCAGCACCCTCACCGGCTCGGGCTCAGCCCTGAGCATCGCTGGACTGCTCTACGGCGGCGCCACCCTGGCCTTGCTGGCGGTGCGGTTGGTTCGCGGGACCCGGGCGGAAACCCCGATCCGCCGTGAAGACTGGCCGGCCCTTGCCGCACTCACTTTGCTGGGTGGCGTGGTTGGTCCAGTTGCGCTCGTGCTGGGTTTGGCCCGCTTGCCGGCTGCCACCAGTTCGCTGCTGCTCAACCTCGAGGCGGTGTTCACCCTGGCCATCGCCGTGCTGCTGGGGCGTGAGCACCTGGGCCGACGGGGCCTGGTTTCGGCTCTTCTAACGAGCGTTGGTGCTGTGGTGCTTTCGCAGGGTTCACTCAGCGGAGCCAATGCCCTCGGCGGCGCCCTAATCGCCCTGGCCACCCTCGCCTGGGGCATCGACAACAACCTCAGCCAGCGCCTGAGCCTGCGCGATCCCATCCAGATCGCCACCGCCAAGGCGGCGGGGGCGGCACTTCCCATGCTGCTGTTGGCCTTGCTGCTGGGGCATGCCTTCCCGCCACTGCCGCTCACCCTGGCGCTGCTCGGCATCGGCGCCCTGGGCTACGGCATCTCGATCTGGCTGGATCTTCTGGCCCTACGCAACCTTGGAGCCGCCCGTGAAGCGGTGCTGTTCTCCACCGCTCCGTTCGTGGGGGCACTGTTTTCGGTCGTCGTTCTGCGGGAATCCCTCTCCGCACCCTTGCTGCTGGCGACGGGGCTGATGGGCGCCGGAGTGGCGCTGCTGCTGCGCGAGCAGCACAGCCACAGACATCGCCACGAATCGCTGCTGCATGCCCATCGCCACCGGCACGACCCGCGTGGAATCGGGGGCAGTGGCGATCCTCACCACGAGCACGACCACGCCCTGGAAGAGTTGGAGGGTCTGCCCAGCGAGCACCCCTTCTGGCATGCCCATGAGCACCGCCACCTGGAGCTGGAGCATGGCCATCCGCACGTGAGCGACGCCCACCATCGGCATCGGCACTGAACTCAGGGTCGGACAGGACCTTTATTCGTGGCACGATTTGGTTGTGTTCTTTTTCTTTCGACGCCGGGATCTGGCACCACGGCTGAGCAAGCAAATGCCCGAGGCCACGTTTCGGGCTTTGTTGAGTTCACCCCTGTCTGGTGAACAAGAGCTGCATCACGTCCCGCAGTCAATCTGCGAGGGGGCGATGGCTGCCGAGCTTGGTGTTCCAAATCGAACCTGCCAGCAAGTCCTCTGGGCTTACCAGGCCCAAGTTCTAACCTTCCAGCGGCTGCAATTGCTCCAGCTGCACTGACAGCTCACCCCGAATCACATGAGCCGTGCGCCAGTGAAAGTAATGCACCATCACCAGCTCCACAGCGAGGGGCTGCTAATTGATTTCTTCTAGCGCTGCCGCCCTAGCGCAGGATCGGATGCAGGAGTCGTGTAGTGAGCTGATGGCTTACGACGCCTGTTGATAGAGCTCCTCCAGCCGCTCCCGGCTGAGGTCGACGTAGAGGAACTCGTCACCTAGCTCGGGAGCCTCGGGATGGCGCCTTGTTTTGGTGCCACTTCTTTGGGAAGCAAGAGAAGCGGAGCCGCGTAGGTTTTGACTCATCAAGGCAAAAGCTCCACCGGCGATGAGCGCAAAGAAGATCAGGTAGACAGCAGCCAGGAGGTCGTT
>NZ_JAGQCQ010000192.1:0-7149 GCF_024346275.1 Cyanobium sp. BA20m-p-22 | reverse complement strand
CGAGCAACCAGCCCCCAGGTTCCAGCCGTGGACTCCAGCTGCGCAGGATGGCCAGGCCGGCCTGGCGATGGGCCTCGCAGGCCTCGCCCGGGTAGCGATCGGGGTATTTGAAGCGATCGAGGTGGTGCTTGAAGGGGCCGTCGTTTGCGTTGATCAGCGCCTCCATCGCCGCCAGCTGGGCCGGCCCCCAGCCCCCCAGCCAGCGGTGGGGGTCGCTGCGCGCCAAAGCCCAGTGCATGATCCCCAGGCTCTCGTCGAGCACCCGCCCATCGGGCAGGACGAGCACCGGCACTGTGCCCTTGGCCGAGGCCTCCAGCAGCTCGGGGGGCTTGGCCTGCAGGTGTACCTCCCGCAGCTCCAGATTCACCCCCGGCCGCAAGCCAGCCGCCGCCAGCGCCAGTCGCGCCCTGATCGCGTAGGGGCAGCGGCGGAAGCTGTAGAGGATCGGCCGGAGGTCAGCCACTGGCCCGGGCATGCCCGATCTGGCGCTGTCGTTCGGCAAATCGGGCCCGATCGGAATCGCTGAAACGCTCGATGCAGTGGCGGCAGCTCACCCCGGCGCGATAGCTGGGCAGCTGGCGATCGGCCGGCGCCAGCGGCAGGCCGCAGGCGAAGCAAAGGCTGTGTTCACCGGGCTCGAGCTGGTGGTTCACCGCCACCCGCTGGTCAAATACGAAACACTCCCCCCACCAGCTGCTCCCCTGGGCCGGAACCTCTTCGAGATAGCGGAGGATGCCGCCCTGCAGGTGGTGCACCCCCTCAAAGCCCTGCTGCTGCAAGTAGGCCGTGGCCTTCTCGCAGCGGATTCCACCTGTGCAGAACATGGCGATTGCCTTGGGCTGGCGCTCGGCCACCAGCGGCCGCAAGCTTTGCTCCACCCACTGGGGGAACTCGCGAAAAGTGTCAGTGCCCGGATCCAGCGCCCCCTCAAAGCTGCCGATCGCCACCTCGTAGGCGTTGCGGGTATCGATCACCAGGGTGTCGGGGTCGGCAATCAGGGCATCCCACTGGCCAGGGGGCACGTGGGTGCCCACCTCAGATGCCAGATAGGGACTCACCTGGGGCTCACCCATGGTCACGATCTCGCGCTTGAGCCGCACTTTGAGCCGGTGGAACGCCTGAACGCCGGAGCGACTGAGCTTGGCGTCCAACCGCTCTAGGCCTGCCACCTGCCGCAGCCGATCCAGCAGCTCCTGCACGCCAGCATCTGCTCCGGAGATCGTGCCATTGACCCCCTCAGCTGCCAGCAGGATCGTGCCGCTTAGCCCCTGAGCTTCCGCCAGCTGCAGCAGTTCGCCCCGCAGGGCCGGCAGGTTTTCAAGCGCGGCGAAGCGATAGAAAGCCGCCACCAGCAGGCTCATCCCCCCACCCGCACCCCGGCGGCCGCCAGCAGTTGCCGGTCTGCCTCCACCGCCGGATTGGAGGTGGTCAGCAGGGTGTCGCCATAGAAGATCGAATCTGCCCCAGCCAGCAGGCAGAGGATCTGGGCCTCCCGACCCAGCTGCTCTCGGCCGGCGCTGAGCCGCACCCGGGCGGAGGGCATCAGGATCCGGGCCGTGGCCACCATCCGCACCAGCTCCAGGGGGTCCACCGGCGGCAGCTCCTCCAGGGGGGTGCCCTCCACTGCTACCAGGGCATTGATCGGGACGCTCTCGGGATGGGGGTCCAGGTTGGCCAGCACCTCAAGCAGCCCGGCCCGGTCGGTCTGGGTTTCGCCCATGCCGATGATGCCGCCACAGCAGATCGATATCCCAGCGGTTCGCACCCGCTGCAGGGTCTCCAGCCGCTCCTGGTAGGTGCGGGTGGTGATGATCCGCCCGTAGTGCTCGGGGCTGGTGTCGAGGTTGTGGTTGTAGGCGCTGAGCCCTGCCTCCGCCAGTCGTGCCGCCTGGGAATCGCTGAGCATGCCGGCGGTGACGCAGGCCTCCAGACCCAGCCCGCGCACGCCCCGCACCATCGCCAACATGGCCTCAAAGGGAGCGCCGTCGCGAATTTCACGCCAGGCCCAGCCCATGCAGAAACGATCGGCCCCGGCCTGCTTGGCGGTGCGGGCCCGAGCCAGCACCGGCTCCACCTCCAGTTCCGGTCGGCCGCTCAGGTCGCTGCTGTTGTGCAGCGACTGGGGGCAATAGGCGCAGTCTTCTTCGCAGCCGCCGGTCTTAACGCTCAGCAGCGAGGCCAGCTGCACGTGGTAGCCGGGGTTGGCCTCCCGGTGCACCTGCTGGGCCTGCCAGAGCAGATCCACCAGGGGCAGCTCAAGCAGGGCCAGGATTTCGGAACGACACCAGTCGTGACGTGTGATCAAGGAAGGTTCAGCAGGTTCGGCAGGTTCAGCAGGGATCGACTCCGCCGAAGCGGCGCTGGCGGCCCTGGTAGTCGAGCAGGGCGCCCAGCAGGGCCGCCTCGTCGAAATCCGGCCAGAGCACATTAGTGATGTGGATTTCGGCGTAGGCCAGCTGCCAGAGCAGGAAGTTGCTGATGCGCAGCTCGCCGCTGGTGCGAATCAGCAGGTCGGGATCCCGTTCGCCGGCGGTGTGGAGCTCAGCGGTGAAGGCCTGCTCGTCGATGGCGGCCGGATCGAGCTCGCCCGCGGCGCAGCGCTGGGCCAGCCGTCTGGCAGCTCGTACCAACTCGGCCCTGCCGCCGTAATTGGTGCAGACGTTGAAGTGGATGCCGGAGTTGGCGGCGGTGCGCTCGGTGGCATCGGCGATCAGGCGCTGCAAGCCCGGGGGTAGGGGCTCGAGATCGCCAAGAAAACGAATGCGCACTTGCTCCTGCTCCAGGGCGTGCAGCTCCCTGGCCAGGACCCGCTCAAACAGGGTCATCAGGAAGCTCACCTCCTCTCCCGGGCGGCTCCAGTTTTCGGTGGAGAAGGCGTAGGCGGTGAGGGCACCGATGCCCAAGTCGCTGCAGAGCCGCAGGGTGCGCTTAAGTGCCTCGACGCCCTCGCGGTGGCCCATCACCCTGGGCAGGTTGCGCTGCTTGGCCCAGCGCCCGTTGCCGTCCATGATCACGGCCACGTGGCGCGGCAGCCTGGCCCCATCCAGGTCCGACAGCCCGGCCTGGGCGGCAGTCACAGTGTCGGTCGCCAAGGCGCGACTCATCCGCGGGATTCCGGCGTGTCCTTGGTCACGGTACGACCCGCAGGCAAGGCCAGGGCCTTGCTGAGCAGATCGTGGAGGCGACTGCTGGTGATGGGCCTCTCCAGCCGGCCCTGGCTCGCCAGGGAAAGGGTGCCCGTTTCCTCGGACACCACAATGGCCAGACACTGGTCGAAGCGCTCGGTAAGCCCCAGGGCCGCCAGGTGGCGGGTGCCGTAGCGATTGATTCCCTGGCGCGAGAGGGGCAGGATCACTCCGGCGGCCACGATCCGGTTGGCCTTCACCAGCACGGCCCCATCGTGGAGCGGCGTGTCTGCGGCAAACAGGTTCAGCAGCAGGTCCACGGTCAACTTGGCATCGAGATCAATGCCGGGGTTGAGAAAATCCTCGGGCCGCAGATCACAGCCCAGATCCACCACGATCAGGCCGCCGCGGCGGGCCTGGGACAGGCGCCCGGCGGCCTCGCTGAGTATGGCCACCGAGCCTGAGCCCAGCTGGTCGCTGCTGCGGTTGTCAAACAGCACCCCGAGCCTGCCGGTGCCGAGCAGCTCCATCAAGCGCCGCAGCTCCCCCTGCCAGAGAATCGCCAGGGCCAGGCTGCAGGCCAGCACCAGAGCATCCACCAATTTACTGGTGAGGGGCAGATTGGCGTATCTCTGCACGACCCAAGCCAGGGCCACCAGCAGCAGATAGCCGCGCAGCAGCCAGAGGGTGCGGGCCTCGGTGATCCGGCCCAGCACCAGGACCCCGAGGCTGGTCGCAAACAGCAGATCCAGGAGCAGGCGCGGATCGATGAGGCGAAGCAACCCCCCAAGTTGCGGCCCGACCACAGCCCCTCCTGACACTCAGCTCAGCCTAGGTAGCGGAGTCGGGATGGCAGAACGTCGTAGCGCAGTAGGTCTTCCGGCTGCTCGCGACGCTGCACCAGTTCGGCAGATCCCTCCGCAACCAGCACGGTCGCCGGTCGGGGGATGCGGTTGTAATTGGAGCCCATCGAGGCGTTGTAGGCACCGGTGGCGAATACCACCAGCACATCCCCAGCGGTGGCAGGGGGCAGGGCCAGGTCCTTGAGCAGCACGTCGCCGGATTCGCAGTGCTTGCCGGCCACGGTGACGGTTTCGTTGGGCTCGGCCATGGGGCGATCGGCCAACAGGGCTGTGTACTGAGACTGATAGGTGATCGGCCTGGGGTTGTCACTCATGCCGCCATCTACGGAGAGATAGGTACGCAGGCCCGGGATGGGTTTGCGGCTGCCCACCTCGTAGAGGGTGACCCCCGCCGTCGCCACCAGGGAGCGGCCGGGTTCGCAGAGCAGCCGCGGCAGAACGAGCCCCCTCTCCCGGCAGGCCTCCACCACCGCTTCGGCCACCGTGCGCACCCAGGCATCGATTGAAGGCGGATCGTCGCTGGCCACGTAGCGGATCCCGAGGCCCCCGCCCACGTTGAGATCCTCCACGGGATGGCCGAGGGATCGGGCTAGGGCCAGGGCGTCGGCCAGCACCGCGGCCAGATCGCGGTGGGGCTGGAGTTCGAAGATCTGGGAGCCGATGTGGGCGTGCAGCCCGGTGAGACGGGCCCAGGGGCAGGTCGTCAGGTGCTGCAGCACCGCCTCGAGCTGGTCGGGATCGAAGCCAAACTTGCTGTCGAGGTGGCCCGTGCGGATGTACTCATGGGTGTGACATTCGATGCCGGGCGTAAAGCGCAGCATCAGTCGCGCCGGCCCTGGGAAGCCCGGCGCCAGCTCAGTCAGCAGCTCCAGGTCCCGCCAGTTGTCCGCCACCACGGTGACCCCGTGGGCCACTGCCAGGGCCAGCTCCTCGCGACTCTTGTTGTTGCCGTGAAGCACGATCCGCTCGCCGGCCATGCCGCCCTGGAAAGCGGTCAACAGTTCTCCGGCCGAGACCGCATCGAGACCCAATCCCTCGGCGGCCACCAGGGCCGTGATCGCCAGGGAGCTGTTGGCCTTGGAGGCGTACAGGGCCAGAGCTTCGCCCGGATAGTGCCGGGCCAGGGCTTCGCGATAGGCGCGGCAGGTGGCCCGCAGGGTGGTCTCGTCGAGCACGTAGAGAGGAGTGCCGTAACGGCGGGCCAGGTCGCTGAGGGTGCAGTCCCCCAGGCTCAAGCGTCCCTCCCCGTCCAGCCGGGTGGTCAGGGGGGTGAGGTTGCGGTTGGGGCTGGATAGGTCTTGGTCAACCTCAAACGGCCGTGAAGGCGCGAGGGGCTCACGGGAGGTCACCATGGCTGGGGCCGCGCGGGTCTAGGGAACATGAATGTACGGAAGCCCTTGGCGCCGCTGCGCCAGTCCCTGCTGATACCCGACGATTGGCGGGCCTGTCTCGACCTCGACAGGGCCAGCCTGGGGGGCCTCTGGAGCGCCAGCCAATGGCAGATTGAGTTGGCCGATCAGGGCCGGTCTGGGGTGGGGCTCTGGCGGGGGGAGCACCTGCTGGCCATGGCCTGCGGCTGGCTGGTGCTCGATGAACTGCACATCACCCTGGTGGCCGTTGCTCCAGAGCAGAGACGCCTGGGCCTGGGCGGCAGGGTGCTGGAGGCCCTGCTGGAGATCGCCCGGGCCAGCGGAGCCCTGCACGCAACCCTGGAGGTTGCCCCTGGCAACGGCGCCGCGGTGGCCCTCTATCGCCGTTGCGGCTTCCGGGATGGGGGGCTGCGTCGCGGTTACTACCGCAATGGGGACGATGCCCTGATCCAATGGCTGCAGCTAACGGCAAGCAAAGATGAAGAGCCAGGGTGTGGATAACCGGCTTTTCTTATTGCTGAAAACCGCTACATCAGGGGCTCAAGTTGTTTGCAAAAGCCCGCTTGCTGCCTGTAGCAGCAACGGATCTGGCTTTCAGCGAACCTAAACCACACCGCACCCGATAACCCTGGTAGCTTGGATCAACTTGTACCCGGCCCCGGCCAATGTTCGAGCGCTTTACCGAGAAAGCCATCAAGGTGATCATGCTGGCCCAGGAAGAGGCCCGCCGCCTTGGCCACAACTTTGTGGGCACTGAACAGATTCTGCTGGGTCTGATCGGCGAGGGTACCGGCGTGGCGGCCAAGGTGCTCAAGTCGATGGGCGTCAACCTCAAGGATGCCCGCGTCGAAGTTGAGAAGATCATCGGCCGGGGCTCCGGCTTCGTGGCCGTCGAGATTCCCTTCACCCCCCGGGCCAAGCGGGTGCTCGAGCTCTCCCTCGAGGAGGCCCGCCAGTTGGGCCACAATTACATCGGCACCGAGCACCTGCTGCTGGGTCTGATCCGCGAGGGCGAAGGGGTCGCTGCCCGGGTGCTCGAGAACCTCGGCGTCGACCTGGCCAAGGTGCGCACCCAGGTGATTCGCATGCTCGGCGAAACCGCTGAGGTGAGCGCAGGCGGTGGGGGCGGCAAGGGTTCCACCAAAACCCCCACCCTCGACGAATTTGGCACCAACCTCACCCAGCAGGCCGCCGACGGCAAGCTCGACCCGGTGGTGGGCCGCCAAAACGAAATTGAGCGGGTGATCCAGATCCTGGGTCGCCGCACTAAGAACAACCCCGTGCTGATTGGCGAGCCCGGCGTCGGCAAGACCGCCATCGCCGAGGGTTTGGCCCAGCGCATCAACTCCGGCGATATCCCGGACATCCTCGAAGAGAAGCGCGTTCTCACCCTGGACATCGGACTCCTGGTGGCCGGCACCAAGTACCGCGGTGAATTCGAGGAACGGCTCAAAAAAATCATGGAGGAGATCCGCAGCGCCGGCAACGTGATCCTGGTGATCGACGAGGTGCACACCCTGATCGGGGCGGGGGCCGCCGAGGGTGCCATCGATGCCGCCAACATCCTCAAACCAGCCTTGGCGCGAGGTGAGCTGCAGTGCATCGGCGCTACCACCTTGGATGAATATCGCAAACACATCGAGCGCGATGCCGCCCTGGAGCGCCGCTTCCAGCCGGTGATGGTGGGCGAACCCTCCGTCGATGAAACGATCGAAATCCTGCGAGGCCTCAAGGAGCGCTATGAAACCCACCACCGGCTCAAGATCGCCGATGAGGCCCTGATTGCTGCGG
>NZ_JAGQCQ010000191.1:0-7223 GCF_024346275.1 Cyanobium sp. BA20m-p-22 | reverse complement strand
CCCAGTACGCCCTGCTGTCAGGGGTCTACGCCCTGAGCCGCTCCCTGCTCTCCGGCCAGGCCGGCTTTGTGGCCGAGGGTGTGGGCTGGAGCAGCTTCTTCCTGCTCACCGCGGCCGCCTCACTGCCTGCCTTCCTGCTGATGGTGTGGCTCACACCCTGGAACGGTGACGGCGCCAAGGGCGCCTTCGACCCCGCCAAGGACCCCACTTAGCTACATCCAATTGAGCCATAGCCTGCTAGCCATTCCCGCCCGGATCGATCAGGCGCCGCCGCAGCTGGCCGCAGGCCGCATCGGCATCTAGACCCCTACTGGCCCGCACACTCACCGCAACGTGGCGGGCCTGGAGGGCACGGCGGAAGGCCTCCACGGCCCCTGGGGCGGGGCGCTGGAACTGCTCCTCGGCAATCGGGTTGTAGGGAATCAGATTCACATGGCTCTGGAAGCCCCTCAAAAGCCGCGAGAGAGCCTCGGCATGGCGGGGCTGGTCGTTGACGCCCCCCAGCAACACGTATTCAAAGCTCAGCCGCCGGCCGGTGAGTGCCACATAGCGGCGACAGTCCTCCAGCAACGCCTCCAGGGGATAGGCGTGGGCGGTGGGGATCAGCTCCTGCCGCAGCCGCTGATCCGGTGCGTGCAGGCTCACCGCCAGGGTGAACTGGGCCCGCCCGAGCCGCTCCAGGGCCCGGGCAGCCAGGGTTGGCAGGGTTTTGGGCACACCGACGGTGCTGACCGTGATCTGGCGCTGGGCCATGCCCAAATCGCTGCAGAGGCAGTCGATGGCAGCCAGCACTGCCTCAATATTGAGCAGGGGCTCGCCCATGCCCATGAACACCACGTGGCTGGGGCGCTGGTCCATCACCTCGCGCACGCTCAGCACCTGGTCGACAATTTCATGGACCGCAAGGGAGCGCTGCAGCCCCCCCTTGCCTGTGGCACAGAAGCTGCAGGCCATCGGGCAGCCCACCTGGCTGCTGACGCACACAGTGAGCCGGCCCTCGGCAGGGATGCCTACGGTTTCAAGGCTGAGGCCGTCGTGGGTGCCGAGCAACAGCTTGGTGGTGCCATCGCGGGCCACGCTGCGGTGCAGCTCCCGCGAACGGCCGATCCAATCGAAGCCAGCTTCGGGGGGGGCGGCAGCCAGCTGCTCGCGAAAGGCCTTGGGCAGCACACTTATGGCCTCCAGGCTGCGGGCACCCTTGGCATAGAGCCAGTCATGCAGCTGCCGGCCGCGGAAGGCAGCCTGGCCGTGGGCTACGGCCCACCGCTCCAGCTCCGGCAGGCCCATCCCCAGCAGGGGAGTGGCCGGCGGCACCTCGACCATCCCACTCAAGGCCAGATCAACAGGCCATGGCCCAGCTTCGACTCCACCGCCAGCAGGGCGATGAAGCCGAGCATGGCCATGCGGCCATTGAGCAGCTCGGTGTGGGAGTGGAAGCCGAAGCGGGGCAGGCGGCGCTGGGGCACGGGGGTGTCGAGGCTGGTTCGTTCGGGCTTAGCCATGGGGGTCAAGCAGGGAATCACTCATCGGTCAATAGGCCCTCTTCCTGCAAGCCCTCGAGGGCGGCAGGATCGGCGATCAGCTCCTCCTCCAACACATCCTCGAGGGAGGGGCGGGTGAAGGCAGCCAGGCCGCTGGCACTGGCCTCGATGCCATGGCGGCTGCGGGTGGCCTCCAGGTCGGCATCGGAGGGATCGTCGAGCACGGCCGCCGCCGGGGCCGGGGCCGGCATCTCCACGGTGTAGTCAGGGCGGAGGTTCTGGACACGGCGATAGCCCATGGCCTCTTCCTCGAGGATGTCGGGATGGGGGCCGGCCTCGGCCCGCAACTCCTCTTCAAAGCCGCTAAAGCCCGTGCCCGCAGGGATCAGGCGGCCGATGATCACGTTCTCCTTGAGACCGCGCAGCCAGTCACTCTTGCCCTCGATGGCAGCTTCAGTCAGCACCCGGGTGGTCTCCTGGAAGGAGGCCGCCGAGATGAAGCTGTCGGTGTTGAGCGAGGCCTTGGTAATACCCAGCAGCACCGGCGTGAACTCGGCGGGGGCGCCACCGGTGATCGCCATCGCACTGTTCACCTGCTCCACCTGACGCAGCTCGATCAGCTCGCCCGGCAGCAGGGTGGTGTCGCCGGCATCCTCAATGCGCACCTTGCTGGTCATCTGGCGCACGATCACCTCGATGTGCTTGTCGCTGATCGACACGCCCTGGCTCTTGTAGACGTTCTGCACTTCGGTGACCATCCGGAACTGCAGCCTGGAAATGGCCTCCTGGGCCGCCTCCATGGTGGGCTTGCGGCTGCGCAGGTCTTCGAAGAAGCACTCCAGCAGCTCGTGGGGATTGATCGGTCCGTCGGTGAGGGACTCACCGGCACTCACCTGCTGGCCATCGCTGACCATCACGTTGCGGCCCAGCAGAATTGGGTACTCGGTGAGGGCATCGTCATGCTCGATCACCGAAACGGTGATCGAGTCGTCATCGTCACCCTGCTTGATCTGCACCGTGCCGCTCTTGCGACAGAGGATGGTGGATTCCCGCGGCCGGCGGGCCTCCAGCAGTTCTTCGATCCGGGGCAGACCCTGGACGATGTCGCCGGTCTTCTGGCGCTCGAACACCAGCAGGGCCAGGGCATCGCCGCGCTGCACCAGCTCGCCGTCCCGCACGTGCAGCACCGAATCGGGCGACACCATGTAGGGCCGGCCCAGTCGAATGGTGAGGGTGTGGGCGTCGATGGCCTCCACCTGACCGCAGCAGGGGGCTGCAACCCCTTCCGCCAGCAGGTCGCCATCGACGATGCGCTGGTCAACGCTGACCAAAGGCGCAGCCGAACCCAAATCGATGCTGCGGGTATCGCCATCTCGCTCCACGATCAGGCGACGAATCGGCTCCCCATCGACCAGATCAGGCAGCTGCAGCACCCCGTCTTCCTTGCAGAGGATCTGGGTGGTCGCCACCACATCGCCTCGCTTGACAGCAATACCATCTTCCACCTGGAGATCGGTGTGGGTGGAGCCGTGGCTGGCATCAGAGAGGGTGTCGCGACGCACCAGCAGGGTTTCCAGGATGGTGAGCTGCAGACGCTCAATCGTCTTGGCCCGCTTGTCTGCGACCGCATCCACGTCCACGGTCATCTGGGGAGTGGTGTCATAGGTTTCGAGAATCAACTGGGTGCGAAGTAGCTCGACCCCATCGACGCTCTTGATCAGCTCGCCGTCCTTGAAGGAGAGGCGCTGGGTGGCCTTGAGGCCCAGGCTGGGGCCGCCACTCTGTTTCACCGTGCCAAGTTCGGGCAGGTGGGCCTCATCGGGGATGGTGTACTCCTCCACCGGCCGCAGCAGCAGGGCCTGACCATCGGGAGTTTCAACCACCTCCACGAAGACAATCGCCTCAGCCTTGAGGCCCTTGGCGATCTCCTCGCCGGGGGTGGCCATCTTGCCGTCAGCGTATTTGGCCAGGGTCTTGCTGTCGGAAACCAGATGCAGGGTGCCGGAACGCACGATGATTTCCCGCAGGATGTCGTTCTTCTGGGTCACCGTGACGATGCCGGCGGTCTGGCTGAAGATGTCCTTGACCACCTCCGTACCGGCCTCAATCCACTGGCCGTCCTCGATCATCAACAGGGAGATGTCCTTGTTGATCTCGTGGGTTTCCTGGGGAATCCAGAGCAGGGTGCCACCCTTGCTGACCTCAAAGCCGTTCTTGGCACTGCGGGCCTTCTTGATCGATAGGCCCGGGGCAAATTTGACGGTGCCACCGGTCTTGGTGCGGAAACGATCGTCGGCCAGCTCGGCAATCACTTCGCCATTGCCGATCTTGCTGCCAGGAGCGGTGTTGAGGCGGTAGCGAATGTTGTCCTTGCCCTCCAGATGCCAGATCTCGCCGGAGTGGGTGGATTCACCCACCAATTTGCAGTCCTTGAGGGTGAGGCTGGAGGTGACGATCTGCACCTCGCGGGAGTCGCCAGCGCTCTCGCGCAGACGCACCGCTCCGCCGTATTCACTCACCAGCCGGCTCTCGGCCAGCACCTCTCCTGTGGTGACAGCCTTGTTGCCGTCCACCACGGGCAGGGCATTGGGGGGCAGGTTGTAGACGTCGCCGCTGAACACCCACATCCGGCCCAGGCGCTGGGCCTTGAGGGTGATGTTTCCCTGGCGGTCGGTGACCTCCCTGGGCTGGATGGCTTCTTCGTAGCGCACCTGGCCGGCCAGGTCGCAGATCACATCCTTGGTGGCCTTCTCCACGCTCTTTTTAACCGTCACCCCAGCGGCGATCTGGGCCAGGATCGTGTCGCCCGGCACGAAGTCGCCATCGGCGACAAACAGGATCGAGCCGTTGACGATATCCAGCTTCTGCAGCTTGCCCTTGTCGCTGGGCTTCACCGTCAAGGAGAAATCGGTTTCGGCCAGTTGGGCCTCCACCCCGTGGGGGGTGCGGAAGCCCCGCACCCGGGCCTTCGGCCCAAATTCGATCGTGCCATCCACAAGGGAGCGCACCACGCCAGTCTCGGCCGTGGAAACCCCGCCGGTGTGGAAGGTGCGCATGGTGAGCTGGGTGCCGGGCTCACCGATCGACTGGGCCGCCACGATGCCGACGGCTTCACCCAGGTCGACGAGTTGGTTGTGGGCCAGGGCCCAGCCATAACACTTGCGGCACACCGAACGGGAGGCCTCACAGGTGAGCGGTGAACGCACCTTCACGGTTTTGACGCCGCCGGCTTCAATCCGCAGCGAGAGGGGCGGATCGATTTCTCCGTTGCGCTCCACCAGGGTTTCGCCGTCTTCACTGACCACGGGCTCGGCAGCCAGGCGGCCGATCAGCTTGCTGCCGAACTTGCCCTTCTCATCGGCATCAATGGGGATGCTGCGGGTGGTGCCGCAGTCGTCTTCCCGCACGATCACGTCCTGGGCCACGTCCACCAGACGGCGGGTGAGATAGCCAGAGTCGGCCGTGCGCAGGGCCGTGTCGACCAGACCCTTGCGGGCGCCGTAGGAGGAGATCACGTATTCGGTGACCGTGAGTCCCTCGCGGAAATTGGTGCGGATCGGCAGGTCGATGATCTCCCCTTGCGGGTTGGCCATCAGGCCGCGCATGCCCACGAGCTGGCGCACCTGGGACATGTTCCCCCGGGCGCCGGAGTTGGCCATCATCCAGACCGAATTGAGCGGATCGTTTTCGTTGAAGTTGCGGCGCACCGCAGCCACAAGACGCTCGTTGGTTTCGGTCCAAGTGTCGATCACCTTGGTGTGCCGTTCCACCTCGGTGATCTCGCCGAGCCGGTAGCGCTCTTCCGTGGCGGTGATCTGCTCTTCGGCTTCGGCCAGCAGGGCTGCCTTATCACTGGGGATGCGCAGATCGTCGACAGAGATCGATACGGCAGCCTGGGTGGCGTAGTGGAAGCCCAGGTCTTTGAGCTCGTCGGCCATCGAGGCCGTGGTAGCGGTGCCGTGGTGCTTGTAGGCCCAGGCCACCAGGTTGCGCAGGGCCTTCTTGTCGATGATGCGGTTGCGGAATGGCGGCGCCTGCTTACTCAAGGCGGCGTTGCTGATTGTGGCGGCGACTTCCAGGGCGGCAGCCTCGGCGGCTTTCTTGGCGGCCTTCTTGCTGATTTTTTTAGCGGGGGTGGCGGTCATGGCTGCGCGCGATGTGAAGACTGGAAAAGGATGAAAAACGGGAACCCGAATTACTGGGGTTCGTAGACTGCCGTTAGGTCGCAGCCACGGCGTCGATGATGGTGTGGTTGATTACCACCCGGCCCACGGTGGTGAGCAGGTAGCGACTGATCAGGGCTCCGTCCTCATCAAAACGGTCGCGGCGATAGAGCCACTGCTCGATACGGGTGCCGTCGCTGAGGGTTTCTTCTTTTTGGGGCTGCTTGTCCTCGTCATCACTTTCAACCTCGCCGTTGAAACGCACCCAAATCCAATCGTGGAGTTGAACGTGCTTCTCCTCAAAGGCATCGATCACATCGTCGAGGTTGGCGAAGGTATTGGCCCGGTCGCCAAATTCAGGCTTTATGGCTCCGGGCTTTTCGGCCGTGAGGTAGTAAGCGCCGAGCACCATGTCCTGGGACGGGGTGATGATCGGCTCGCCGGTGGCCGGCGAGAGGATGTTGTTGCTGGCCAGCATCAGCATGCGGGCCTCGGTCTGGGCCTCAATCGCCAGGGGCACGTGCACGGCCATCTGGTCACCGTCGAAGTCGGCGTTGAAGGCTGGGCACACCAGGGGGTGTAGCTGGATGGCGCGACCGTCCACCAACTTGGGCTCGAAGGCCTGGATGCCGAGGCGGTGCAGGGTCGGGGCCCGGTTGAGCAGGATCGGGTGACCTTCGATCACCTCCTGCAACACCTGCATCACCTCATCGTCGGCCTTCTGGATAAGTTTCTTGGCGGCCTTGATGTTGTTGACAATATTCTGGCGGATCAGGCGATGGATCACGAAGGGCTGGAACAGCTCGATCGCCATCTCCTTGGGCAGGCCGCACTGGTGCATCTTGAGCTTGGGGCCCACCACGATCACTGAACGACCGGAGTAGTCGACCCGCTTGCCGAGCAGGTTCTGGCGGAAACGGCCCTGCTTGCCCTCAATGATGTCGCTGAGCGACTTGAGGGCCCGGTTGTTGGCACCCACCACGGTGCGGCCCCGGCGACCGTTGTCAATCAGGGCATCGACGGCCTCCTGCAGCATCCGCTTTTCGTTGCGAACGATGATTTCGGGGGCCAGGATCTCCTGCAACCGGGCTAGCCGGTTGTTGCGGTTGATCACCCGCCGGTAGAGGTCGTTGAGATCGCTGGTGGCAAAGCGGCCGCCATCGAGCTGCACCATGGGCCGCAGGTCTGGCGGGATCACCGGGATCACATCCAGCACCATCCAGGTGGGACGGGCATTGGTGGCGATGAAATTATCAATCACCCGCAAACGTTTAATCAGCTTGGCCCGCTTCTGGCCCTTGCTGGCTGCGATCTCCTCACGCAACTGCTCAGCAGTTTCGTTGAGCTCCAGATCCTCCAGAAGTTGCTTGAGTGCCTCGGCGCCGATGCCCACTATGGGCTCGTTCTCAATGTCGGAATCCTCAGCGTAGATCTGGTCTTCGATCTCAAGCCACTCATCTTCAGTGAGAAGCTGCTTGTAGGTGAGGTCTTTGTGATCGCCTGGATCGAGCACCACGTAGCAGTTGAAATAGACGATCTGCTCCACATCCCGCAGGGGCATGTCCAGCAGGATCGCCAC
>NZ_JAGQCQ010000190.1:0-7245 GCF_024346275.1 Cyanobium sp. BA20m-p-22 | reverse complement strand
GTTTCGTGGAGTGCTGCTGCCGGTGCTGGCCGAGCGCTGGGGCGGTTTCGCGGCGGTGCTGATCAGCGCCCTTGTGTTTGGGATTGCCCACCTGAGCCTGGGGGAGTTGCCACCGCTGTTCGTGCTGGGCCTGGGCCTGGGCTGGCTGCGACTCCAGAGTGGCCGGCTAGCGGCCAGCGTGTTGATGCATGGCCTCTGGAACGGGCTCACCTTTGCCAACCTGCTCCTGCTGGCTGGCTGAGCAGCGTCTTGCCCTTGCCTACAGCTGCTCTGGGTGGTTCAATCCCGGGGAGTTTGGTCCGTTCTCTTGGTTGCCTCCCTATTGCCCCGGCAGGCTTCCGGCAGAGCTGGTCTCCAAGGCGGAACCCTCGAGCTGGTTAAGGGTTCGCTCTCAGGTCGTAAGCTCGACCGGCGGGCCCCCTGGATGGCCAATCTCCATCGGGCTACCGATGGCACCCTCCTGGGGCTGGGCATCTGCATGCTGGCCATGAGTGGTCTCACACTTCACTGGCAGAACCGTTGGGGCGAGAGCTATCAGCAGCTGGAGGCCTCCCAGATGCTGGCCCACAGAATGCAGGAATCAGCGGCAATATTGGAGCAGCACCACCTGGGTGCCCTGAAAAAACCAGGTTTGCTGGTGCCCACCAGCAGCGAGAAGCTCATCTACCTTGCCGCACCCCACACCCCCAGGCCTGCCAATGCCACAGAGCTGTTGGGCAGTCTTCAGATCGGCATGGGTACCTTGAGCCAGATTCGTCCGGGTTACTGATGACGGCCAGTCGCCGCCCTGGACCCAGCCGTGGTCGCAGCAATTCCCGCCAAAAGGTTGTCGCGATCCAGCCGGTCCCTGTCATCCGGCTGCTGGCGGTCTACGGAGTGCTCTGCGCCGGGCTGGTCGCTCTGGCCGGCCGCCTCGCCTGGTTGCAGGTGGTGGATGGGGCCAACCTCCAGGCCAGGGCCCACGCCATCCAGACCCAAACCACCCAGCCGATCGGTAAGCGACGCACGATCGTCGATCGCAATGGCCGTTTGGTAGCCCTGGACGAACAGCGTTTCAGCCTCTGGGCCCATCCCCGCTACTTCAACTTCCCTGGCGATGACCCCCAGAAGGTTCGCAGCGCCGATGACGTGGCAACCAAGCTCGCAGCCGAGCTCGCCCTGCCCAAATCGGGGTTGCTCGAGGCCATGGCCGGCCGCCAAACCGGGGTGAAGCTCCTCTCCGAGCTCGATCCGGAAACCGCAGGCAGGATTCGCCAACTCGGCATCAGCGGCCTAGACCTGGATCCCTATCCCCATCGCATCTACCCCCAGGGCCAACTCTTTGCCAACGTTGTTGGCTTCCTCAACCTGGAGCGGGTGCCCCAGGCAGGGCTGGAGCAGAGCCGCGACGGGGAGCTGAAGCGCAACGAAACCCCCCTGCAGATGCGCCGTGGTGCCGATGGCACGCCCCTGCCAGCTGGCCTTACTGCAGGTTCCCTCTACGGCGACGACCTGCGCCTCCAGCTCACCCTCGATGCCCGCCTGCAGCAGGTGGCCCAGCAGGCCCTGGTCAAGCAGGTGAAGCATTGGAATGCCAAGCGCGGCGCCGCCATGGTGATGGATGTGCGCAACGGCGAAATGCTGGCGCTGGTCTCAACCCCCACCTACGACCCCAACCAATACTGGAAGTACAACCCGGGGCTGTTTCGCGAGTGGTCGGTTCAGGATCTCTACGAGCCCGGTTCGACCTTCAAGCCAATCAACCTGGCCCTGGCCCTGCAGGAAAAGGCCATCGAGGCAAGCGGCCGCGTCTCCGACGGCGGCAGCTTGCAGATCGGTGGCTGGCCAATTTTTAACCACGACAAGCGGGCCAACGGTCTGATTGATTTCCCCACCGTGCTCGAGGTGTCCAGCAACGTGGGCATGGTGTTGGCCATGGGCCAGATGAAGCCGGCTCGCTTCTGGCATTGGCTCAACAACCTGGGCATTGACCAAACCCCAGACACCGACCTACCCGGGGCCGTGGCCGGTGAGCTCAAGAGCCGCGGTGACTTCACCAGCTCGGCGATCGAGCCGGCAGTGGCCGCCTTCGGCCAAGGCTTCTCCCTGACCCCGCTCAAGCTGCTCCAGCTGCACGCCATGCTGGCCAACGGTGGCCGGCTGGTGAGTCCCCACATCACCCGCGGCCTGCGCTCTGGCGATGGCCTGGCGACTGGCCCCAGCAGGGAAGGCCTGCCCATGCTGGACCCGGCGGTAACTCGCACCGTCATGAATTGGATGGAGTCGGTGGTGGAGAAAAGCAGCGGCCTGGGCATGAAGATTCCCGGCTACCGCATCGGCGGCAAGACCGGCACCGCCCAGAAGGCTGAGCGGGGTGTTTATATCCCGGGTGCGCTGATCACCAGTTTTGTGGGCCATCTGCCCATCGATGACCCCCGCTATGTGGTGCTGGTGGTGGTGGATGAACCCAAGGGGGGAAATACCTTCGGCTCCACCGTGGCTGCGCCCGTGGCCCGCCAGATCATCGATGCCCTGCTGGTGCTCGAGCGCATCCCCCCATCCCGACCCCGGGAGGTTCAGAAAACGGCGCCCAAAGCCTGATTCCTGTTGCCGTTCCCTCAAGGATCGCCAGCTCCTGTGGGTGGGTCCCGCCACCCTGGCTAGCGTGGGTCAAGTCTGGCTAGATGGCCGGATCTCTCCACCCAGCTCCCGTCCATGGCCAACCTGCTCGATCAACTCGCCGCCATGACCGTGGTGGTGGCCGACACCGGCGACATTGACGCGATCAAGCAATTCACCCCCCGCGACGCCACCACCAACCCCTCCTTGATCCTGGCCGCCACCCAGATTCCCACCTACCAAAACCTGATCGATCGCTCCCTGCAGGAGTCCCGCCAGGCCATGGGTTCCGGGGCCTCGGCCGAGGAGGTGGTCTGCGAAGCTCTCGATGAGATCTGCGTCACCTTTGGCAAGGAGATTCTCAAGATCGTGCCGGGCCGGGTTTCAACCGAAGTGGATGCAAGGCTCAGCTTCGATACCCAGGCCACGATCACCAAGGCCCGCAAGCTCATCGGTCTCTATAACCAGGCGGGTATCAGCAACGACAGGGTGCTGATCAAGGTGGCCTCCACCTGGGAGGGGATTTGTGCCGCTGCCCAGCTGGAGCGGGAGGGCATCCACTGCAACTTGACCCTGCTGTTCGGCTTCGCCCAGGCGGTGGCCTGTGCTGAGGCCGGGGTCACCCTGATCTCCCCGTTTGTGGGGCGCATCCTGGACTGGTACAAAAAGAGCAGCGGCCGGGCCAGCTACCCCGGGCCCGAGGATCCGGGCGTGGTCTCGGTGACCCAGATCTTCAACTACTTCAAGACCTACGGCTACAAGACCGAGGTGATGGGGGCCAGCTTCCGCAACGTCGAGGAGATCATCGAGCTGGCGGGCTGTGACCTGCTCACCATCTCGCCGGCCCTGCTGGACCAGTTGCGCCAGACCGACGCTGAACTGGAGCGGAAACTCAATGCCTTTGATCCGGCCCCCACGGAGGCCCAGATCCATCTCGATGAGGCCAATTTCCGCCAGATGCTGGCAGCAGATCCGATGGCCACCGAAAAGCTAGATGAGGGGATCCGGGGCTTCTGCAAGGCGATTGAAAGCCTCGAAACCCAGCTGGCCCATAGGCTTGGCCAGCTGGAAGGCCAGCTGGAGGGGGACGCCGCCCTGGTGGGCGCCGGTGCTGCCCAGAACCAGCCATGACCAGCCTCGGCCAAAGTGGCGCCACCACGACTCAGAGAAGACGCCCAGTGAATGCCCTCGACACCATGCGTGCCCTCGCCAGTAAGGGTGAGGTGCTCCAGGTGAACCCAGGCGAGTTGATCTTTGCCTCGGGTGAATCCGGCGATTGCATGTTCGGCCTGCTTGAGGGCTGCGTCGAACTCAGCTGGAACGGCGACCAGGGGCATGAGCAGATCGATGCCGGCGACGTATTCGGCGCTGGTGCCCTGGTCACCAGCGAGCATCGCCGCTACGGCAACGCCAGGGCGCTGACTCCCTGCAAGCTGCTGGTGATGAACCGGGAGAAGTTTCTGTTTGCGGTGCAAGAGTCGCCGATGTTTGCCATCGAGTTACTCGGCTCCATTGATCAGCGCCTGCGTCAACTCAAGGATTGCACCAGGATCTGAGCGGCAGCAGCGGGCTTTGCCCCCCTAGCCCTGAAACAGCAACCGTCGGATCACCCGCTGGGCAATGTCCCCGTAGCCCATTTCTCCTGAGAGGATCTGGGCGATGCGCTGCGGCGCAGTGGGCCGTTTGACCCCGAGCTGATAACCCACGCGGGGCACGCGATAAAAAAGCTGGGCAATTCGCTTGCCCCAGGCCATCGACTCCCCCCATTCGGCTCGCATGTAACTGGAATAGCCGGCTAGGGCCGTGCCATCTCCGGCGAGCCAGGCGTCGATCGCTTCTGCGGCCCGGCAGCCACTGATCAGGGCGGGCCGAACCCCCTCGGCCAGGAAGGGATCACAGAGGGAAGCGGCATCGCCAACCGCCACCAGGCCGGTGTTCTCGCCCCGGCCATGGAGGGGGTAATGGCCATCCCAGATGCGCAGTTTGCCTGCCCGGCGCTCGCCCGCATCGGCTGCCAAGCCCAGGCTTGGCAGCAGCTTGGAGAGCACCTGATTCGCATCGGCGGGATCACGGCCGATGAAGGTGCCCACACCGATACTGAAGCCCCCGTGGCGCGGGAAGGCCCAACAGAAGCCATGGTGCACCAGGCCGAATTCAAAATGTGCGGTGCCTGGCTCGGCCACCTCAGCGTCAACTTCCACCGCCATCGTCTCGGCAAAGTGTGGCCTGGCAGGCCCCAGGCCATGGCGGGCTGCCAGCTGGGAACCAGAGCCGTCGGCGATCACCACGGCCTGGGCCTGGAACTCCAGGGCCTGCCCCCCTGGCCCCAGGGCCCGCAGCTGCCAGCGATCGCCCTGGCGCTGCAGGCTCTGCACGGCCACGCCTGGCTCAAAGCGGGCCCCAGCGGAGCGGGCATGCTCCACCAGAAAGGCATCGAGCACGGATCGGCGGACGATCCAGAAGGGCGCATCGCCAGGTAGCTCGGCGGTGACGGAGTCTTCCAGGCACCAGGTGAAGCGCACCTGGTTGATCACCGCATCCACAACCGGGCTCAGGTCGAAGGGGAACAGGGACTGCATGGAGGCCGCCATGCCCCCACCGCAGGGTTTCGGGCGCGGGAAGCAGCTGGCCTGATCGAGGAGCAGCACGGCATGGCCAAGCCGTGCCAGGTGGTAAGCGCTGGCTGCTCCGGCCGCTCCAGCGCCGACGACGACGACCTCAGCGACGACCTCAGCA
This sequence comes from Cyanobium sp. BA20m-p-22, assembly GCF_024346275.1. NCBI lineage: Bacteria > Bacillati > Cyanobacteriota > Cyanophyceae > Synechococcales > Prochlorococcaceae > Cyanobium > Cyanobium sp. BA20m-p-22. The sequence goes on along the minus strand of NZ_JAGQCQ010000190.1, from coordinate 1,911 downwards.
GTGCCGGCCGCAGGGATGGTCACACCTTGAGGATGTCAGCTTCCTTTTCGCCCAGGTGTTTCTCGAGTTGGGCGATGTACTTATCGGTGAGCTTCTGCACCTTTTCCTGTTCGTCGCGGCTCTGATCCTCCGAGAGGTCACCTTCCTTTTCCTGTTTCTTGATCCTGTCTATGGCCTCGCGACGCACGTTGCGCAGGCCCACCTTGCCCTCCTCGGCATACTTGGCCGCCAATTTGCAGAGGTCCTTGCGGCGGGCTTCGGTTAGGGGGGGGATATTGATCCGAATCACCTTGCCGTCGTTGTTGCAGGTGAGGCCCAGATCACTCATGGAGATGGCCTTCTCGATCAACCCCATCGAGCCGGCATCAAAAGGCTGGATCTGGATCGTCTGGGAATCGGGGGTGGAGAGGGTCGCCAGCGATTTCAGGGGAGTCTCGGCTCCGTAATACTCAACCGAGATCTTGTCGAGCAGGGAAGGGTTGGCCCGGCCCGTGCGGATGGTGTTGAAGGTGCGCTGGGTCGCTTCCAGCGACTTGCGCATGCTGTCGTCCAAATCCATGGCGGGGTTCAGGGGTGAATGCGAGTGCCAATTGGTTGGCCGGCCACTGCCCGGCCGATGTTGCCTGATCCGAAGAGATCAAATACCACGATCGGAATGGCGTTGTCTTTGCAGAGGGCAATGGCCGTGCTGTCCATTACCTCCAGCTCGGAGCTGAGTACCTCCAGGAAGGAGAGGCTCTCGAAGCGCACCGCGTCGGCGTGCTTGTTGGGGTCCTTGTCGTAGACGCCGTCCACCTTGGTGGCCTTGAACACCACATCGGCACCGATTTCAGCCGCCCGCAGGGCGGCGGTGGTGTCTGTGGTGAAAAAGGGATTGCCTGTGCCGGCGGCGAAGATCACCACCCGGCCCTTTTCCATGTGGCGAATTGCCCGGCGGCGGATGTAGGGCTCGGCCACCGCCTGCATCGAGATGGCGCTCTGCACCCGGGTGGGCACACCGGATCGCTCCAGGCCGTCCTGCAGGGTGATGGCATTCATCACCGTCGCGAGCATGCCGACATAGTCGGCGGTGGCGCGATCCATCCCAGCTGCCGATCCCTTCAGGCCGCGAAAGATGTTGCCGCCGCCGACCACAATCGCCAGCTGGATGCCTTCGGCAACGCATGCAGCCACGTCTTTGGCAATGGCTTGAACGATTTCCGGATCGATCCCATAGCCCTGCTCACCCATCAGCGCCTCGCCGCTGAGCTTGAGGAGCACGCGCTTGTAACCCATCTACCCCACCTATTTGCAGCACCGTAGCAACGGCCTTGCGCAGCGGCATGGCAACCGCTTCGATAACCCCATGATTGAAATTGGTTATGGGCCAGCCTGATTCCAGCGAGCCCAGGCCCTCCAGCGTGATGGCCCGGTTGACCCTCTCGGCCTTGGAGCGGGCCAGCCAGGATCCGGCCATCTGGCGGCAGCCGGAGGTGCATCACGCAGTGTTGATCAGCGGTTTGACCGTGATGGTCAACGCCATGGCCAATCTGCAGGCAGACCTGGAGTCAACCCCCGGCTGAGCAGGCCTAAAATTCAATCCCCCGCTGGGCCTTAACTCCCTGTTCCCGGAAGGGATGGCGCACCATCTTCATCTCTGTTACCAGGTCTGCCCGCTCCAATAGGGGCGCCGGCGCCCCCCGGCCGGTCAGGGCGACGTGGGTGAGTTCCGGCCGCAGGTCCAGGCCCTCCAGCACCTGTTCGATGCCCAGGTAGCCCAGCTTGAGGGCCACGTTCACCTCATCGAGCACCACAAGTTTGCGGTTGGCGTCGGCGAGATAGGTGAGTGAGCGTTCCCAGGCCCGCTGCACCAGCATCCGGTCGCGATCGCGGTCCTGGGTCTCCCAGGTGAAGCCCTCCCCCAGGGCATGC
>NZ_JAGQCQ010000019.1:0-22411 GCF_024346275.1 Cyanobium sp. BA20m-p-22 | reverse complement strand
TCATCGAGCCGCGGCGGTTCTGACGGTTGATCAACACCGCATGGTCGGGGGTGATGGCACGGATGATCTCGGTCCAGCTCACCTCGCAACGGCTGCGCTGCTCCACCCGGCTGCCAATCGCCTCGAGCACCACATCGCCCGAGTGGAGCACATTGCTCTGGTCACGGTGATAGAGGGCCAGCGAGCCGAAGGCCCGTTCCACGATCATCTGGCCGAGGCGCACGGTGCTCGCCTTGAGGGCGATGTCGGTGACCCGGTGCACCGCCATGCCAGGCGACACTTCGAGCCAGAGACAGGCGTCGCCGGGGATCGGCAGGAAGCCCTGGCTCACGGTGCCCATGTAGGCAGCCAGCTGGGGCTGGAGTGAATCCAGAAAGACGTAGGTGCGCAGCTCGATCGACTGCACCTGGCTCGACTGGCGGGCCAGGCGGGAGCCTTCGCTGTCAGTGGTGATCACGCAGCTGGCGCCGGAGCTGCCGCTATCCACCTGGGTGCCTGTGACCAAGGATCCAGAACGGGGGCCCGCAGGTACCGAACCCCTGCCCGTGCCCGTTACAGATGCCGACGCTCCTTCCCGTCTCCGGCGCAGGGCCAATTCTTCTCGAGATGGCTGGCGAGCGGGCAAGGGTCCTTCGGGCAGCTTGCCCTTTCAGCTGGGCAACCGCGCCGGGATCTTAACCCTGGGGCCGGTTGCACCCTTGCCCATCGTTGCAGAGCCGGTAGGGTCCGGCCAACGTTGATGGGACGTTCATGACCAGCCGACAGCCAGCCGCCAGCACCGCTGCTGCCACAACCAGCCCGGCCCCGCTCCCAGAGTGGATGGCCGAAGCCGCGGCCCAGGGGGTGAAACCGGAGCAGGCCCTGGCCTTTATCGGCCTGGGCTTGATGCAGAAAATGGCCGGATCCGGCAACGACCTGCCCTGGATCTGGGCAGACTCTGATGACGGGGGCCGGGCCGATCTGGCAGCCCTGCGTCAGCGCCTCGAACTCACCCAGCTGGCACTCCAGACCGGTGCTCCCCTGACCACGGCCGAGGTCAGCCAGTTGCTAGGCGTACGCCCTACCAGTGAGAGCGTGGAACGGGCTGGAATCAGGGCTCGCCGACTCAGCCGCAATGTCTGGAAGCTGGCTAGGGCCGAAGGGGCCGATTCCCGCAGTGACGATGCCTTCCGGCGCCGTTTCTGAGCTCCACCAGGCCCTGGGGCAGCAGCGTCAAGCCAGCCCGACCAACTTCATGGATTCCTCCCACATGGCCTGGGCCGTACCCGGATTGCTGGCCTTATCGGAGAGCTCCTGGCTGAACTGCCTCCCCCCCTGCTTCTGACGGTTACCCCAGCTCCAGTGCACGCCGGAAGAACTGAAGGCTGGATCGGCTACCACCTGGGCCACCCTTTCGCCGGCCTGGGCCTGGCTCACATAGCCGCCGGTGATGTTTTTCTGGAACCAGGGGAAAATCCTCTGGAAGGCCAGGGGGGCATGGCGGAAGAGGGGGGAGTCGGCCACACAGCCCGGATACAGCGAATTGAAAACGATGCCGGTGCTGCCATGCAGGCGGCGATGCAGCTCCTGGGTGGTGATCATGTTGCAGAGCTTGCTGTCCTTGTAGGCCTTGCCGGGCTTGAAGGGCTTGCCGTTGGCCATGGCGATCGGGCCCTGGAAGCCGGCTTTGAAGCCGGCGAGATCGCCCAGATCGGCGGGAGCCGGGATCGGGATCTTGCCGCCTAGCTCCTTGGAATTGGCCGTCACCGTGCCCAGGATCACCACCCGGCGGGAGGGGTGGCTGGAGCGCTCCAGATCCGGCAGGAGGAGGTGGATCAGCAGGAATTGGCCCAGATGGTTGGTGGCCATCGAGATCTCGTAGCCCTGGGGGGAGCGCTCCGGCTGCTCCAGCCTGGGCTTGTAGACGGCCGCATTGATCACCAGCGCATCTAGGGGGCGTCCCAAGGAGGCCACCAGGGTTTCCGCCCCAGCCCGCACACTGTCCAGATCGGCCAGATCAAATCTCAGGTGGCTGAGCTGGGCCGAGGGGATAGCCAGGCTGTCGGCGGCAGCTGCCGCCCTGACCGGATCTCGGTTGGCGGTCACCACCTGCCAGCCCCGATCGGCCAGGGCCTTAGTGGCATGGAGGCCAACTCCAGAGGTGGTGCCGGTGATCAGAACCGTTCCGGCGCCAACTGCTTCAGCCATCAAACCCGGTGACAAAACGGGTTCCAACCTAGGGGCTGGGGCGGGCCTGCTCAGGGTTGTTCCACACCACACGGAGCCGGTTCGGGGCGATCCACTGGCTCTGTTCCCGGATCAGGCGCTGCTCCCCCTCCAACATGAACAGCTGGTCAAAGCGTTCCCTTGCCTTCAGCAGCTTGGTCTGCTCGAGTTCGAGCACGGCGGCGAGCTCTCCCTGGCGCTCCATCCGCTCCTGGTAAGCCGAGGTAAGGCGCGCCAGGCTGATGCCGGCCACAACCACCAGGCCCAGCTTCACGGCCAGGGCAATGAGGCTGCAGAGCAGTTCTTGGCGCTCCAGTGAGAGGCCGTGGAGGGCGGCAGTTTCCCCCCCTGAAACAACCTTCACAGCAGGTTGCTGTTCACGCCTGGATGCTGGCGCAGGCCTGGAGGTGGGCGCAGGCCTGGACACTTGCCGCATGCCGAGAAAAGCAATCCTTTAGGAACACAATTCTTGTAGCGGCAATGGCTCCTCTTGGCAATGGCTCCCCGTGGATATGGCTCCGAGGGAGCTCAGGCCTTGTAGAGCGAGAAGCAGAGACGCACGGCCAGCACCCCCGCATGGGCTGCCACCACCAGGGCAATCAGCACTTCGGCCAGGCTGAGGGTGGAAACCATGATGGCTGGAATCAACGGGATGTCCCATTCTTTGCCCATCGGTGGCTACGGTCCAGCTGCGCCCGCCCTGCTGTCACAGCTCTTGATGGCTCCGACCTGCTAATGCCCGTGGAGATCTCCGAGCAACAGATCCGCACCCTCGATCTCGCCCCGCTTCAACCCTGGGCAAGCCTCGACCCGGCAGCCCTGGTGCAACGGGCCGGATCCCTCGAACTCAACTTCGATTGGCCCCAGGCCGCAGAAGATCCCCGCGAACTCTCTGAGATCGCAGAACTGCGGCTCTGGTCCCTGCGGGCCGATGCGGAATATCCCTGGTTGCCCCTGGTGCTGGAGCGCGGCAGTGGCCAGCTCACCCGGCATGGGGCCATGCTGCTGCCCCACCAGTTCAGTCGCACCGAGGGGATCCGCTTTGCCCCCGAGGCCCTTGAGCTGTGGATGACCCATCGCCTGTTCGGCCTCGATGCCTGGGCCCGATCCCACAACCTGGGCATCCGCCAGGGGCTCACCCAGATGGCTGCGGTGCTGGGATTCGAGCTCGATGCCCAGTTCTGGGTTGGCTTACCGCCGGTCTGAGCTCTGGCAATCTCCCAGGGGTCTGGGCCCAGGATCAGCCAGTCGGCCCAAGCAACAGCTGCAGGGAGCGGCTTCCGCTCAGGAGCCCTAGGACCATCGTGAAGGCCCGCAACATCCAGACCAGGTAGACCCCACTGACCCGATCCAAGCGGGCGGCGGACCAGCTGGCGGCCAGGGCGGCCGTGGCCCCCAGGGCAAGGCCGACGGGCAGAAGGGCCCGGCCGTCCCTGAGAAAAGTGGTTGAGGCAACCGTGGCGGAAACCAGCACAGCCAGGCCGCTGAAGCGAATGGCCAGGTGGATGGGCACCCGCAGAAACCTCACCATCAGGGGCACCATCACCAGGCCGCCGCCGATGCCGAGCATGCCCGTAGCCAATCCCGCCATCCATCCCACGGCGGAAAGGCCCGGCAGGTTGGGGGGGGATTCGACCCCATCCTCGGGGAGGCCATGGGGCTGAATGGTGACTGTCAGTACGGCGTACATCAGCGCCTGCAGGGCCAACAGCTGCCAGCCCTGCACCCCCAGGCTCACCCGGCTGAACAGGCCCGCACCGAGGCCGGCCCCAATGGCAATCGCCAGGGCGGAGCGCCAGGGAAGGCTGCGGTTGGCCAGGTGCGTCCAGGTGGACCCGAGAGTGGTGGGCACGATCGCCAGGGTGCTGGTGGCAAGGGCCTGGTGCGGTTCCAGCCCCGCCAGCAAGAGCATGGGGGCGAACACCAGCCCCCCGCCAATACCCAGCAGACCAGACAGCAGCCCAGCCAGCAACCCCAGGGGGAGATAGGGCAACAGGCTCCACAACATCCTGGCAATCTGGGGTGATGGCGGCTCCATCAGCATCCCCCATGCCGCCCCTGAGGCTGCTGCCCAGCACCTGCCGGAGCGGGGCCTGGCAGATGGCCACCGACGCCTGGTTGCTGGAGCAAGCTGCGCCCAGCTTTCGCCTCTACAGCTGGCAGCGCCCAACCCTCTCGCTGGGATTTCACCAGGGCAAGGTGGAAGCCCACTGGAGCGAACTGGCCAGCGCCGGGGTGATCGATCTGGTGCGCCGGCCCAGCGGCGGCAGGGCAGTCCTCCATGCCGGCGAGATCACCTATGGCCTGGTCTGGCCCGGGGCGCCGCTGGGGCGCAAGCGGGCCTACGGCCTGGCCTGCCGCTGGCTGCTGGAGGCCTTTGCCCAGCTGGGCCACCCCCTGCAACCGGGCAGCCAAGCCAGCGCGGCGCAGCCCAGCAACTGTTTTGCCTCAGGCACCGCCGCAGACCTGGTCGACGCCGATGGGGCCAAGCGCATTGGCAGCGCCCAGCTCTGGCGCAGGGGCTGCCTGCTCCAGCACGGCTCGATCCTGGTCGAGCCAGCAGATGAGCTCTGGCAGCAGGTATTCAAGGCCCCGCCGCCCCGGCTGGCCAGGCTGCCCCTAGAGGGCTCCGCCCTCCAAATTCTGCTGATCCGATCGGCCCTGACCTGGCTGCCAACGGCCGGCTCAGGATGGACGGAAGGGGCCCTCAGCGGCGCTGAGCTCGCCACCATCGGAGCTCGCCTGGGGCCTTACACGGAGGGGCTATCTAGTGGCAGGGCTGGCAGGGCAGGGGCTTCGCCGCAGGCTTCCCCGGAGGCCAGCATCGATCGCACCACCTGGGGCAGGGCCAGGCCAAGCGGGTAGGTGCCTTGGCGCCGAGCTGCCTCGAGCAAGGGGGCAGGCAGCTTCAATCCCATCTTGACGAGCACAGCCTCCCCCAGTTCAGGCCGCTCGATCGTGCCGCAGGGCAGGCCCGCGGGGCTGAACACCAGCAGGCGGTCGCGGCCGCTGGCTTCGAGTTGTTGCACCGCCTGCCAGAGCGGGGCTGAGTCCCGAATCGAAGGCAGGCTGTCCAGGGGCTGGATGTGGTCACCGATCCGATCGCTATCCCAGCGCTGCACCGGCAGCTGCTGCAGTGGGGTGTCGTCAATGACCCCCTGCCAACGGCCGCGATCGCAGACCAGCAGCCAGTCGCCCTGGCCGGCGTCACTGGCCTGGGCCAGGCGGATCCTGCTCAGCTCCCGCAGGGGGCCGGAGGCCTCAAGCACCCGAAAACGACGACCTGCCGCATCCCGCACCTTGAGTTCATTGAGGGTGCGCTGCAGCACCAGCATCTGGCGTTGGTTGCGGGATGCACCCAGGCCAAACCAGCCCAGCAGCATCAACCAGGCCCCACTGAGCCCCGCCCCCCGCAGCAGCAGCACCGTGCCCAGGCCGATCGCGAAAAGGGAGAGGATGCGCCCGGATTGGTTGGCTACCTCCACGCCCCGCCTTTGGCTGCCACTGATCTGCCACACCAGGGCCTTGACGATCAGGCCGCCGTCGAGGGGCAGACCGGGCAGCAGATTGAACAGGGCCAGCACCAGGTTGAGGCTGCCTAGCTGGGCAACCATCGCCCCCAGCAGCGGCGAGAGATGGGCTGCAGAGTGGGTAGCAGCCAGCAGACCCACGCCCAACAGAAGGCTGACGGCCGGCCCCGCTGCAGCCACCAGCAGGGCCCCTCGGGCCGTGCTGCATTCCCGCTCCACGCTGGCCACACCCCCCAGCAGAAACAAGGTGATGCTGCTGACCTGAACGCCCTGGGTCAGGGCAACCAGGGAATGGCCCAGTTCGTGCAGGAGAACTGACACGAACAGCAGCAGGGCCGTCAGCAGACCCAGGGCCCAGAGGACGCCAGCACTGACGGGATCCTTGAGGCTCAGGCTGTATTGCTGCTGGAAGGCCACGGTGGCAAGCACCAGGATCACAAACCAACTCGGATGGATGCGCAGGGGGATCCCGCGGATCTTGAACAGCTGCCAGCCCTCTCCCACGGCCCCTCCACCGGCACGACAACCGGGCCAGGCCCGCCATCAGAAAGCTGATCCTAGAAAGGTGGCATGCCAGATGCCCACCCATGCCCCGCCCCCGGCTCAAGATCTGCGGACTGCGGCAGCCGGCCCAAGCCGCAGCGGTCGCCCTTCTGGGCGCCGATGCCATCGGCGTCATCGGCGTGACAGGGTCGCCTCGATACGTAGATCCGGCCGAACGCCAGGCGCTGTTTGCCGCCGTGCAGGCCGCAGCCCCCGGCTGCCAGCGGGTGTTGGTGGTGGCCGATCCCGATGGGGCCACGCTGGCCCAGCTGGGGGCAGATAGGGGGCATGGGATTCTCCAGCTGCACGGTTCGGAAAGCCCGCAGCGCTGCCGGGAGCTGGGAGAAAAACTGGGCTGCGAGCTCTGGAAAGCCCTGCGCATCCGCAGCCCGGAGGATCTGCAGCGGGCAGCCGCCTACGCGGAGGTGGTGGATGCCCTGCTACTCGATGCCTGGCTACCTGACCAGCTAGGTGGGACGGGCCATCCCATCCCGATTGACTGGCTGGATCAGTTTCAGCCGCCCCTGCCCTGGTGGCTGGCGGGGGGCATTAGCGCCGACCGGGTCGCGCCGGTGCTGGCCCGGCTGAGCCCCACTGGCCTCGATGCATCCAGTGGCGTGGAGCGCAGCCCTGGCGACAAGGACCTCGAGCTTGTAGCGGAGCTGGTTGGCGCCATCAGCGCAGCTGGCTGAGAAGACCTTTTGGGGCCAAAATCAACTGAACTTTTCCCTCTGCTGATGGGTCCCTGCCCTGGACAACAAAGCCAACGCAAGCTGGGTCTGGGCAGCTGCCTGGCCCTGGTGCTGGCCTGGATGCCGGTCTGGATACCGGAGGGGGTGGCGGCCCAGGACCTGGTGGGCTGCCAGCTGGTGGATGGCCAGCTCTCCTGCGTGCCTGGGGTCAGTGCCGATCCCCAGGCCCAGATCCAGGCCCTACGTCAGCAGATCTCCAGCGATCTGCAGCAGGAAAGCGCCGTCCAGCAGCAGATCAATGGATTGGAGCAGCTGGCGCTCCAGGGCGAGGCCATCGCGGGTCAGGTGCTGCAGGCCACGGCCCTGGCGGACGTGCTGGCGGCCCTGCCGCCCCAAGACTTCCACTGGTACCGGCGCAGCCCGGGCAGCAGCCAGTGGCTACTGATCGTGGAGGCCTCCGGACCCAGCTATGCCCTCCAGCCCCAGGATGTTTCAGCGGAAGTGATGCTGGTGGTGGCCGTCTCCCCGGCCGGTGCCCCAGTCCAGCGCCAGGCTTCCCGACCCGTGGGGCCGGTGCTACCGGCTCCCTAAGAGCAGGCGCCCGGCCGAGGAAGATGGCTTAATCTAGAGAGGATTGCTCATCAATAGAGCAAAGATTCCTGCTGTTTGACAAGTTCAAAAAATTCAGCCTTGAGGCTGGGATCGGCCCGGAAATCACCGCGAACCACGGAGTTGACCATGCTGGTTTGCGGTTCTTTGACACCGCGCCACTTCATGCAGAAGTGCTGGGCCTTGACCAGGATAGCCAAACCTTGGGGCTCACAGAGCCTTTCGATTTCATCGGCCAGGATCATCACGGCCTCCTCTTGAATGTGGGGCCGGGAAAAGACCCAATCTGCCACCCGTGAAAATTTGGATAGGCCGATAACCCTTTCGCCGGGCTTGATTCCGATCCAGCAGTTGCCGAGGATGGGAACCAGGTGATGGGAGCAGGCTGAGCGCACGGAGATGGGGCCAACCGTGTAAATTTCGTCGAGCTTTTTAACGTTTGGAAAACTGGCGATCTTGGGCTGTTCGTGATATCTGCCCTTGAAGACCTCATGGAGGTACATTCTGGCGACGCGTTCAGCCGTTTCCTCGGTGTTGTGGTCCCTATCGATATCTATCACCAGGCTGCGCAGCAGCTCACGCACCTTGCCCGCAACTTCGATTTCCAACTGCTCAAGCTCCCCATCCTTGAGATGGTCAGCAATGTTGTCGTTGGCGAAATAGGCAACGGCATCGGCTTCAAGCCGCTCCCGAATTCGGACGCTGACGGGCAAGGGGCCAGCGTCCGGGGCACTCGAGCGGGAGGGAAGGCTGGAGGGCAAGGTGGAGGTCATGGAGGTGCTCAAAACGCGCCGGCAGCCGGCATGAGGGTGAGGTCTTCCACCACCTGGGTGGCGGGCTGTTGGGCCAAATACAGCAGGGCTTCAGCTGCCCGCTCGGCGTCAAGCATGGCACGGCGATCGAAGGTACTGTGGACGGTTTCGCTCTCCCAGAGGGGGGTATTCACCGAACCAAGGGTCAGGGTGCTGACCCGTATTCCGTGGGCCCGTTCTTCAGCGGCCAGACAGCGGCTGAACGCTGCTAGGGCAGCCTTGCTGATGCAGTAGGCACCCCAGTCTGGGAAGGCGTGGTGGGCCGCATGGCTGCTGACGTTGATGATGTGGCCTCCCCCAGCCTGGCGCAGCCCAGGCAACAGAACCTGACATAGCTGGAATACGGCAGTCAGGTTTAGTTGCATCAGCCGCTGCCACTGCTCAAGCGACATGGCAGCCAGCGGGCCGGTGTAAGCCATGCCCGCATTGTTGACTACCACAGTGGGGGCTAGACCTCGGGCGCAAAGTGCAGCCACACCGGGCGCGATGGCCGCCGGATCGGTTAGGTCAAGGGCCTGGATCTCAACCCGACGGCCCAGGGGCTCGAGCTCAGCGGCCAGGCCATCAAGCTCGGCAGAGGGCCGGGCTAGCAGCAGCAGGTCGTAGCCAGCTGCGGCAAAAATGCGGGCCGCCGCGGCACCGATGCCCCGGGAAGCCCCGGAAATCAGGGCCACTGCCGATGAATCAGACAAGAGGCAAGGTTGCGAGGGGAGAGCGGTTGCAATGGAAGGGCGCTCTTGGGTCAACCCTAAGGACCCCGGGCTGGCTCTGGGGCCTCGCTCTCGAGGAAACGGCCCATGCGCCGAAACTTCCCATAGCGCTGCTCGATCAGCTGCTTTTCACTCAGGCCCTGGAGCTCGGCCAGTTGCTCGAGCAGGGCCGTCTTCAAGGTTTCCGCGGCCTGTAAGGGTGCCCAGTGGTTGCCGCCGCAGGGCTCCGGCAACACCAGATCAACAACGCCGAGCTTGAGCAGGTCTGGACCAGTGATTTTCAGCGCTTCTGCAGCGGCGGAAGCCTTGCCCGCATCCCGCCAGAGAATCGAGGCACAGGCTTCCGGACTCGCCACGGTGTAGACGCTGTGCTCAAACATCAGCAGCCTGTCGGCCACACCGATCCCGAGGGCGCCGCCGGAGCCACCCTCACCGATCACGGTGGCCAAAATCGGCACCCGCAGGCGGAACATCTCGCGCAGATTGACGGCAATCGCCTCGCCCTGGCCCTGTTCCTCTGCCAGCACGCCGGCGTAGGCGCCAGGAGTGTCGATGAAGCTGAGGATCGGCAGGCGGAAGCGGTCGGCATGTTCCATTAGCCGCATCGCCTTGCGGTAGCCACCGGGAGAGGCCATGCCGAAATTGCGGGCCACGTTTTCCTTGGTGTCACGCCCCTTCTGATGGCCCAGCAACACGACAGCCTGGTCCCCGATCCGGCCCACGCCCCCGACTAGGGCCTTGTCGTCACTGCCGCGCCGATCCCCATGCAGCTCCAGCCACTCATCGGTGATCACCTGGATGTAGTCCAGGGTGCTGGGGCGTTGGGGGTGGCGGGCAACCTGAATCTTCTGGGCAGGAGTTAGGGCCTCGAAGATGTCCTTGCGGCGGCGGGTTGCCAAGGTTTCAAGCTGCAGCAGCTGCTGGCTCACATCCACTTCCGAGTCTCGCGCCAACTGGCGGATCTGCTCGATCTGCTCCTCCAGCTCAACCAGCGGTTTTTCGAACTCCAGCAGGGCGCGACGGGCCATGGCGGGGGGTGCTACGGGATTGGGCAAAGGGGCTAGACAGGGGCCATGGCCAGTGAGGCGTCCGGCTGCAAGCTGAGGCTGAGGGCCTCAAACCCATGGCGCAGGGAGGCCGCGCCGATCAGGTCCATCTTGTCAAGGCTGATGTTGTTGCGGCCCCAGCTGAAGTTGGTATGGATGCCTTCAAACTCCAGCAGGATCGCCTCGGCGAAGCAGGCAAACATCTGCCTGCTGGGATTTGCCATCTCCGCCATTTCCATCATCTGCCAGGTGATGTCGCTGAAGAATTCCACGATTCCACCCTTGAGCACGTGGATGCCGGCGCCGTTGGCCTTGCTGTCGAGGTTTTTCGGGTAGCCGCCATCGATCATCAGGCAAGGTGATTTGAGTTTGTCGACATCGATGCTGAGGGTCTGGGGCAGGCTGGCGACCCAAACAACCACATCCGCCTGAGGCAAGGCTTCCTCGAGGCTGAGAATCTGGCCACCGCCAAGCTCCTGCTGCAGGTCCACCAGGGGTTGCTGTTGGCGGGCCACCAGCAGCAGTTCCTTGATGCCAGTGCGCTGGCTCAGCCAGCGACAAACCGCACTGCCGATATCCCCGGTGGCGCCAACCACTGCAACACTGGCCTGGCGCAGGTCAATACCCAGCCGGGGAGCATTGGTTTCAACCTGACGGCAAATCACCCAGGCCGTATGGGTATTGCCCGTGGTGAAGCGCTGCCACTCCAGAGTTGTGGAGCGGATCTGCTGCTCTTTGAGCAGGTTGAAATTTTCAAAAATGATCGAGGTGAAGCCGCCCAGGGCTGTGATGTCGAGGCCACTTTTCTGGGCCAGCTCCATGGCGCTCAACACCTTGCGCCTGGCCGTTTTGAAACGGCTCAACATCTCAGGCACAAAGCAGGAGTCGATGTAGGCGCCTTCGATCTTCTTGCCACTGGGGTTGGTTACCTCCAACCGCTCCACCAATTGGGGTGGGGCGCTGCACCACATATCCAGGTTGCCCTCGGCAAACTCCTCAAAGCCGAGGCTGCGTGCTTTGGCACGGGCCTCCTCAAAGTTTGTGGAGTGACCGATCAGGCCGAACATTGCCGAATCCCTAGGGATGTCGCCGACGCTACATCCCTCCAGGGGACCGGGCTCAACCCACCAGGGCGGCCGCAGCCATCCGGGCGATCTCCCGGCTGGTGAGGCCGACGTCCAGCAGGGCCTCCTGGTAGGAGCTGAGGAAATCGGCCATCAGGTCTTCCTGATCCATCTGCAGCACGGAAGCGTCGCTGGCAACCTGCTCCAGCATTTTGCGCACCAGGGGCAGGTTGGCCCGGTTGGCCTGCTCCAGCTCCTCGCGGCAGGTCTCCAAGTTGGCCTTGAGCCACTGCTGGCCGTAATTGAGGTGGGTGTATTCGTCTTTGACCACTCCCTCAGTGATCTTGCGGGCGAAGGGATCGGCGACCGGAATGTAGATGTGGTAAGCGGAAATCGCGAAGGCCTCAATCAAGATGGCCTGGATCAGCAGGCAGGTGACCACCTTGCCTTCGGCCAGCGCCGTCTGAAAGTTGCCGTGCAGGGGGGCGAAGAATTCCTTGGCAAAGGGCATGTCTGCGGTCACACCAAGGTTGTTGGCACAGGCAGTGAACCCCTTCATGTGCTTGATCTCCATGCGAGCGAGGCGGCCCAGCTCTTCAGCCTGATCGGGGATCAGGGTACCGATAGATATGTAGTTGTCATGGGCTTCTTGCTCACCTTCGATCACGATCGCATTGATGCGGCTGTAGGCATCCTTATAAAGCTCGCTGCTGAAGTCTGGGAGCTGGTCGGTGGCAGAGGCCCCGGACACTGCGGACACTGCAGGAGCGGCGGTGGATACAGCAGCGATGGATGCCATGGCTTCGGATCTGGTGGAACGGTTAAGCGAACTGTAACCACCCTCAGTGGGGAGCTGGCCAGGCGCTGTTCAGCAGGGCATCAAGCCGCTGCCGCCAACCCGCCACCAGCAGGTCAAACAACCTTTCGCCGAGGGCGGCAGAGGCACCCCGGGCGTCGCCAATGACGCCGCTGGAGCTGAGGTTGTGGCTGAACCAGGCCAGGGGAGCCCCAGCCTCCAGGCTCCAGCCCGTGGGGATGGTCAGCCCCGTGCCATCGCAGGGACGCTCCTGGCCCACCAGCTGGGGGGCTAGGTGCAGCATCAGACTCGTTTCCGCCAGGCCGGCATGGAGGCCCTCCGATCGCTCCGGCTCGGGGATCAGCTCGGCAATGCCCTCCGGGCCATTCCAGAGGAAACAGGGGAATACCGCCAGCTCTGGGGAGAGCAGGCCCAGCTGGCGCGCAGCCGTCTGCAGCAGGGCAATCTGGCCGCCATGGGCATTGAACAGCACCAGGCGCTGGAATCCCGCCGCGGCCAGTTGCTGACCCACGGCCACGGTCAGCTCGATCAGCAGGGCCGGGGAAAGGCTGAGGGTGCCGGGGAAGCCGCGGTGCTCCGGGGAACACCCAATGCTCTGCAGGGGCAGCCTCAGAATCGGCAGGGCTGGATCGAGGCTTGCCAGCACCGCATCCAGCACCCGCTCGGCAAATAGGCCATCGGTGCATAGGGGAAGGTGGGGCCCATGCTGCTCAACTGCCCCCCACGGCCAAACCACCGTGCTCCCCGGCTGGGCGGCCAGCTGCTCCACCTGGGGCCAGGCCAGACACTGCAGATGGCGCTGATGGTCCATGGCTTCAGAACTGATCCCTACAGTGTGGAGCTCTGAGCTCACCGTGGAGATGGCCGATACCGGCAGCCAACAGCCCCCATCTTCATCCGCCGGCCCGGGATCGTCCTCCTCCAGGCCCCGCCCCCCCGTCGCCCCCAGGCCCCTGCCGGTGGCGCCGCTGCGCAAGCCCCCCCAGGTGGTGATGATCCGCAAGGATGAGCCAGCGCCGCCAGCGCCGGAGCCCAAGACCCTCCAAGCCCCCCAGCCTGGCCCCCCCCAGCCGGCGGCTCCAGGCCTCCCCCCTTCAGACGATGGGGAGCTGTTTGAAATGGGCTCGATGGAGGGCCTCAGCATGGCCGACCTGCTGGGTCCGGACCCCAGCCAACGGGGCCAGGCCAAGCGATCCGCCCCAACTCCTAAGCAGGCGGCCCGCAGTGTGGACGACTTCGATTTCGACGAAGAAGCCTTCCTGGCTGCCCTGGATGACCACGAGCCCCACGGCACCACCGGCGAAGTGGTGCGGGGCACGGTTATCGGCATGGAGAGCGATGGGGTCTATGTGGATATCGGCGGCAAGGCCCCGGGCTTCATGCCCAAAAGTGAATGCGGGCTGGGGGTGATCACCAACCTGAAGGAGCGTTTCCCGAAGGGCCTGGAGCTCGAAGTGCTCGTCACTCGCGAGCAAAACGCCGACGGCATGGTGACGATCAGCGCCCGCGCCCTGGCCCTGCGCCAGAGCTGGGAGAAGGTGCGCCAACTGGAGAAGGAGGGCAAGGTTGTGCAGGTGAAGGTGAACGGCTTCAACCGGGGTGGTGTCACCTGCGAGCTGGAGGGCCTGCGCGGCTTCATCCCCCGTTCCCAACTGCAGGAGGGCGAGAACCACGAGGCCCTGGTGGGCAAAACCCTTGGCGCCGCCTTCCTGGAAGTCAACCCGGAAACCCGCAAGCTCGTGCTGTCGGAGAAGAGGGCGGCCACCGCTGCACTCTTCCAAAATTTGGAGGTTGGCCAGCTGGTGGAAGGCCAGGTGGTGTCGATCAAGCCCTACGGACTGTTCGTGGATCTGGGGGGGGTGAGCGGACTGCTGCACCAGTCGGCGATCACCGGAGGCCAGCTGAGGGATGTGCGGGAGGTATTCGGACAGGGCGAGCGGCTCCAGGCTCTGATCACCGAGCTGGATCCGGGCAGGGGGCGCATCGCCCTCAACACCGCGCTGCTGGAGGGGCAACCGGGCGAATTGCTGATTGCCCGTGACACGGTGATGGCCGAGGCCGCAGACCGGGCCAACCGGGCCCGGGCCAGCCTGCGTCAGAGGGAACAGGACGCCGGATGATGCAGGCCCCTGACTGGGAACTCGACTATTACTCCCGTCCGATTCTGGAAGCCGATGGCAAGAAACGCTGGGAACTACTGATCTGCTCCACCCCAGAGGTTGGGGCAGGCGATGACGGAACCTCGCACCAGTTTCGTTGGGTGCAGACCTGCCCCGCAACCAGCGTCAACTCAATCTGGCTGAAGGAAGCGCTGGAGCAGGCCCTCTGCGCCGCGGAGGACCAGGGCTTCGCCCCGCCGCGGCGCCTGCGTTGCTGGCGTGCCTCGATGCGCACCATGGTGCAGCGGGCTGCCGAGGGCCTGGGCATGGAGCTGGTGAGCAGCCGCCGCACCTACGCCTTGGTCAACTGGCTGCAGGAGCGGGAGCGCAGGGTGTATCCCCAGGAGCCTGGCTACATGGCGGGCCCCCTGGCCCCCCCGCCCCAGCCGCTCCGCCCGATCGCCGTGCCCCTGCCCGAGGCCGCCCGCGGCGAGAGCTGGGCCTGGGCCAGCGTACCCCTGGAGGCGCTGGCCGGGGCCTGGGAATGGGATCTGGGGTTCGCAGGTCTGGTGCCCCTGCCGCCCGGCCTGGAGGCCGAGGTGCCCGTGCCCGGCATTCGCCTCTTCAGCCCCAGCAGGGCCCTCGCCCTGGCGGGCTGGCTGGCGGGCCTGGAGCCGGTGCGGCTGGAGATCAGCGGGCTGCAACTGGTGCTGGAAGCCGGCATGGAAGACCGCTGGCTCCTGACCAACCTGGACCAGGCTGAGGCAGAGGCTGCCGCCAGAGCCTTTGCCGCAGCGCGCACCCAGGCTGGGGGCCTGCAATTCATGGCCGTGCAGGCCAACGAAGCTGATCAGCGCTTCGAGGGCTTCTGGCTGCTGCGCGACCTACCCGACGCCTGAGCTGCCAGCCCATGGCCGAAGCGGTTGATCCACCCTTTGACAAGCCCGACCGGGACTTCAACAGCCTGGAGGGCTGGACCTGGGTGGGCACCTATGGCGGCTATTACCTCCAGTGCGACCTCCTTCAGGGCTTCGAGCACGGGTTTTTCACCCGCCAGTGGCAGGGGCGAGGGCCCGAAGTCCTGGCGGGCTACGTGAGTGCCGGGGTGAGCGTGCACCGACCCCAGCAGGTCCACGGCAATCAGGTCCTCGCGGCGAGCCAGGCGGCCTGCCAGCCCTGGCCAAAAGCCGATGGACTGGTAAGCGATGGCGGAGGCCAGAGCCTGTGGGTATGCGGGGCCGATTGCACCCCGGTACTGATCGCAGATCCCGGCTCCGGCCGGGTGGCGGCCTGCCATGCCGGCTGGCGGGGTGTGGCCAGCAACATCCTGAGCTCGGCCATTGGCCAACTCGTGGCCAGCGGCAGCCAGGCAGACCAGCTGGTCGTGGCCCTGGGCCCGGCGATCAGTGGGGTCTGCTACCAGGTGGAGCGCGGCGTGAGTGAACAGGTGGCCTGGGGCCTGAAGGCCAACGTTGCTGGCTCTAAGCAACTGCCGGCCGCCCTCGAGGTCTTACGTCGATGTGGGGCCCTGCTGGATGACCCGGATCCCAAGCGGGACCGGCTGGACATCCGGGCTGCAGCGCAGTGCCAGCTCGAATATCTCGGCATTGCTCCGGATCGAATTGGGGTCTGCCCTCTGTGCACAGCTAGTGAATCACTGCTTTTTCACTCTTGGCGACGCGACCAGATCAAAGCGGTTCAGTGGAGCGGCATTGTTTCTCAGACTTGACTCCCAGACTTGACTGCCAAACTCGACTGCCAAACTCGACTGCCAGAACTGCTTTTAGAGCGGATCCACTCAGCAGATGCTTGCACCATTGGCGAGTGCTGGGCAATAATGCAGAAGTTGCATAAACGTTATCCATGCTCACCGGCGCAGACCTCCTCGCGAAGGTCAAAGAACTTGGAGACGTCAGCAAGTCTGATCTCGTGCGGGCTTGCGGCTACATCTCCCACAAGAGGGATGGATCTGAGCGGCTGAACTTCACAGCTTTTTATGAAGCACTTCTGAATGCTAAAGGCGTTGATTTCGGCGGCACCTCCAAAACCGGCAAAGGTGGCCGCAAGCTCAGCTTCAACACCAAGATTCAGTTCAATGGCAACCTGATGGTGGGCAAGGCCTATACAGCCATGCTCGACCTCAAACCCGGGGATGAATTTGAGATCAAATTGGGTCGCAAGCAGATTCGCCTTGTGCCCCTTGGCGCTGAAGATGAGGATGAGTGATCGACAGGGCCACCTGCTCGGCCACTTTGATGCCGTCAATGGCAGCTGAGAGGATTCCACCGGCATAGCCGGCACCCTCCCCAGCTGGAAACAACCCTGGAGTGTTTGTGCACTCCAGGGTTGTTTGGTCTCGAGGCAAGCGCACTGGCGAGGATGTGCGTGTTTCGACGCCCGTCAGCAGGGCCCCCTCCATCGCATACCCGGGGATTCGCCGCGCAAAAATGGGCAGGGCCTCCCGGATCGCCTCCAGCACAAAAGGAGGCAGGCAGCTGTCCAGGTCGCCGTAGCGCACGCCGGGCTGATAGGAGGGCTGGACCCCCTGGGCACAGCGGCTGGGCCGGCGGGCCAGGAAATCGCCAACCAACTGGGCTGGGGCCATGTAGGAGGAGCCCCCGGCGGCGTAGGCCAGCCCTTCCCAGTGGCGCTGAAAGGCGACGCCGGCCAGCGGATCGCCTGGCCTTTCGCCGTAGGGGGTGAGGTCGGCGAGGTCGATGCTCACCACCAGGCCGCTATTGGCGTTGCGCTCGTTGCGGGAATGCTGACTCATGCCATTGGTCACCACGCGGCCCTCCTCGGAGGTGGCGCCCACCACCAGCCCGCCAGGACACATGCAGAAGCTGTAGACGCTGCGGCCAAGCAGGCCAGGGGCGCTGCAGTGGTGCACCAACTTGTATTCAGCCGGGCCCAGGCGGGGGTGGCCGGCGGCCTCACCCCAGCGCGCCCGGTCGATCAGGCTCTGGGGATGCTCGATGCGCAGTCCCACCGCAAAGGGTTTAGGGACCATCGCCACACCGGCAGCTTTAAGCATGGCGAAACTGTCGCGGGCGCTGTGGCCCAGGGCCAACACCACCCGGTCGGCCCCAATCCGCTCGCCGCCCGCCAGCACCAGGCCCCGCACCGCCCGCTCCTGGGGATCGAGCTCCAGGCCATCAACCCGGCACTGGAAGCGCACCTCACCGCCAAGGGCCTCGATGCGACGCCGCAGGCCCCGCACCACCGTGGCCAGCTTGTAGGTGCCGATGTGGGGATGGTGCAGGGTGAGAATTTCGGGGTTGGCCCCGGCCGCCACCAACTCCTCCAGCACCTTGCGCACATAGGGCTTGGCCTCACTCACCTGGCTGTAAAGCTTGCCGTCGGAGAAGGTGCCGGCCCCCCCCTCGCCAAACTGGGCATTGGATTCGGGATCGAAGCGGCAGGTGCCCTTCCAGAAGCCGAAGGTGTCGGCGGTGCGTTCCCTGATCGCCTTGCCCCGCTCCAGCAACAGGGGGCGGAAGCCCATCTGGGCCAGCAACAGGGCGGCGAAGTAACCGCAGGGGCCAGCCCCCACCACCACTGGACGCAGGTCGTTGGCGCAGGCCACGGCCACCGGGTGGTAGGTGGTGTCGGGGCTGGGCCCCAGGTGGGGATCAGCGGCGAGGCGCTTCAACAGGCCTGCTTCAGCGCGGCGATCAAGGGCCAGCTCCAGGTCGAGGCTGTACACCAAGGCGATCGCCTTGGGCTTGCGGGCATCGACGCTGCGCTTAACCAGCCGCAGGGCCCCCAGCTGAGGCGATTCGAGACGCAGCCGCCGACATACCGCGGCCCTCAGATCGGCCTCCGTGTGCTCGAGGGGCAGTTTCAGTTGGCTCAGTCGCAGCACAGGCAACTCCTGGAGGCCCGCCCAAGGGGATTGGGCGCCTTAGATGGCGTTATTCCAGCAGTCTCGTCCGGCCGTGGCCCGAAATCCCATCGGCCTGCCAGGGTGGGAAGTGATTCGCTGGCGCCTCCATGGGGATCACCCACTGCCCCCTCTGCATCGGTTTGGCTGTTCTTTGCGTGGTGCGCGCCACGGCCCACGGCACCCTGCTCTTGAGCCAGCCTGCTCTTGAGGCTCTCTGGCTGAAGCGCCCAGGTGCGCTAAGCATGGGCAGCACTGCTGCGCACTGAACCCTGCATGGACCTTTGGTCTGGCCCCCAGCTCAACCGCCGTGGCTTCCTAGGACTGGCCGGTCTGACCGGTCTGACCATTACGGCAGTGGCGGCCGGCCAGATCCCCGCCCGGGCGGCCACCGGCGATGCCAGTCGGCTCCAAGCCCCCCGGGGCGACCTGCGCCTGGTGGCCATCAGTGATCTCAACAGCAGTTACGGCTCCACCAGCTACCTGCCCGAGGTGCTGCGGGCCGTAAAGCTGATTCCGGCCTGGAAGCCCGATCTGGTGCTCTGCGGCGGCGACATGGTCGCCGGCCAGAAGCAGGGGCTCAGCCAGGTGCATCTCAGTGCCATGTGGGCCTCCTTCGACCGCCAGCTGCTGGCGCCCCTGCGGCGGGCGGGATTGCCGGTGGCGATCACCATGGGCAACCACGATGCCTCGGCGGCCCGCTCCGGCGGGCGCTACGTGTTTGAACTCGACAGACAGGAGGCCGGCCGCTACTGGCGCGGCCAGCAAGATTCGCTGGGGCTGGAATTTGTCGATGCCAGCCGTTTCCCGTTCGCCTACAGCGTGCGCCAGCACGACCTGTTCCTACTGGTGTGGGATGCCTCCTCCGCCACCGTGCCCGCCGAGCAGGTGGCCTGGGCCGAGCGCCAGCTGAGCAGCCCGGCAGCGCAATCCGCCCGGCTGCGGCTGGTGCTGGGCCATCTGCCCCTCTATGCGGTGGGACAGGGCAGGGACACCCCCGGCAACGTGCTGCAACAGAGCGACGCCTTGCGGAAGCTACTGGAGCGCACAGGAGCCCACGCCTACATCAGTGGCCACCACCACGCCTACTTCCCCGGGCGGGTGGGGCAACTGGATCTGCTCCACCTCGGAGCCCTGGGCAGCGGCCCACGCCGGCGCCTCCAGGACAACACGCCGCCGGTGCAGACCCTCACCCTGATCGATGCCTTCTGGCCCAAGGGTGACGAGGCGGGACGCACGGTTTACACCAGCTTCAACATGACCACCCTGCAGCCAATCCGCAGCCAGCAGCTACCGGCCCAGATCCGCCCCAGCTTTGGGCCGGTGCTGGGCCGGATCAGCTGAGCCAGAGCCGCTAGGGCTCTGGGGAGCGCCCCAGGCTGGCCTCGATCCTGGCCACCTCCAGCCGGGTGGCGATCACGGCGTCGGGGTTGAGGCTGATCGAATCAATGCCCTCCTCCACCAGGAAGCGGGCGAAGTCGGGGTAGTCGCTGGGGGCCTGGCCGCAGATGCCGATCTTGCGGCCGCAGCGCTTGGCGCTTTGGATCGCCATGCGAATCATCGCCTTCACGGCCGGATGGCGCTCGTCAAACAACTCAGCCACCAAGGCTGAATCGCGATCCAGGCCCAGGGTGAGTTGGGTGAGGTCGTTGGAGCCGATCGAGAAGCCATCGAAGCGCTCGGCAAATGCCTCTGCCGCGATCACGTTGCTGGGCAGCTCGCACATCACATACACCTCCAGACCGTTTTCACCCCGCACCAAGCCGGAGCGGGCCATTTCTGCCAACACCCGATCCCCCTCCTCGGGGGTGCGGCAGAAGGGCACCATCGGGATCACATTGGTGAGGCCCATGCCATCGCGCACCCGTTTGAGGGCCTGGCATTCCAAGGCGAAGGCAGCGCGGAAGGCCGGGGCGTAGTAGCGCGAAGCCCCCCGCCAGCCCAGCATTGGGTTCTCCTCATCGGGCTCAAAGGCCCCGCCGCCGAGCAGTCGGGCATATTCGTTGCTCTTGAAATCGGAGAAGCGCAGGATCACCGGCCGGGGGTAGAAGGCCGCGGCAATGCGGGCCATCCCCTGGGCCAGCAGATCGACGTAATACTCCGCGGGGCTGGCATGGCCGGCCGTCAGCTGGGCGATGGCCGCCCGCTGGGTGGAGTCGGCCAGCCGCTCCGGGGCCAGCAGGGCCATCGGATGCACCTTGATGTGGTTGGCAATGATGAACTCCAGCCGCGCCAGGCCCACCCCGTCGCAGGGGATGGCGGCCAGGTTGAAGGCCTCCTCCGGATTGCCCACGTTCATCAGGATCTGGGTGCGGGTAGCGGGCAGATCGCCGATGGGCTGCTCCGTCACCGAGAACGGCAGGGTGCCGCTGTACACCCGGCCCACATCGCCTTCGCAGCAGCTGATCGTGATGGCGTCGCCGTCTTGGATGCGCTGGGTGCCATCACCGGTGCCGACGATGGCCGTGATGCCCATCTCGCGGGCAATGATCGCCGCATGGCAGGTGCGGCCGCCCTGGTCGGTGACCACGCCGCTGGCTCGCTTGAGGATCGGCTCCCAGTCGGGATCGGTGCGCTCGGTGATCAGCAGATCGCCGCTCTCAAAGCGCTCGATCTCGCCGGGATGGCGGATTACCCGCGCTACACCGCTGCTCACCGAGGCTCCGATGGCGCGGCCGCTCGCAAGGGTTTCGGCCTGGTGGGGCTCCAGGTGCCAGCTGCGCAGCACCGCCTGCTGCTGGCGCGACTGCACGGTTTCCGGGCGGGCCTGGAGGATGAACAGCTCGCCGCTGAGGCCATCTTTTGCCCACTCGATATCCATCGGCGTCGGCGAGCCCCGTTTGGCGCTGTAATGGCGCTCGATGCAGCAGGCCCAGCGGGCCAGGTTGAGGGCCTCGTCATCGCTGAGGGCAAAGCGGTCGCGCTCGGACTGGGGCACCGCCTCGTTGACCAGGCCGACGCCCGCCTCGCCGTGCACCATCCGGATCGCCTTGCTGCCCAGCCGTTTGCTGAGGATCGGCGCGAAGCCCTGCTCGAGCGTGGGCTTGAAGATCAGCAGCTCATCGGGGTTCACCGCACCCTGCACGACGTTTTCGCCCAGGCCGTAGGCGGCGGTAAGCAGCACCGCATCGCGGAAGCCGGTTTCGGTGTCGATGCTGAACATCACCCCAGCGCAGGCCAGGTCGGAGCGCACCATCCGCTGCACCCCGACCGAGAGGGCCACCTCCAGGTGATCGAAGCCATTGAGCTGGCGGTAGGAGATGGCCCGATCGGTGAACAGCGAGGCGTAACAGCGGCGGCAGGCCTCAAGCAGGGCCGCCTCGCCCTGGATATTGAGGAAGGTCTCCTGCTGGCCGGCGAAGCTGGCATCGGGCAGGTCTTCAGCGGTGGCGCTGGAGCGCACCGCTACCGCTGGCAAAACGCCATCTGGTGTTGCCAGCTCTCGATAGGCAGCCAGGATTGCAGCGCTCAGATCGGCCGGCAGGCTGGCGTTCAACAGCAGGGCCCGGGCGGCCTTGCCAGCGGCCTGCAAAGCGCCGAGATCTTCTGTATCAAGCCCCGCCAGCAGGGCCCGCAGCGGTCCATCGAGGCCATTGGTGCGCAACAGGTGGCGGTAGGCACCTGCCGTAGTGGCAAAGCCCCCCGGCACCCGCACACCCTGCTCTGCCAGCTCCCGGATCATCTCCCCGAGGGAGGCGTTCTTGCCGCCCACGGCGGCTATGGCCTCGATGCCCACCTGGTTGAAGGGCAGCACCAGGGTTTCAGCAGAAAACATGCGACCAGGGCAGCCAAACCCAACTCTGGCGCCTGCCCCCCCCCCCTGCCAGCCAGCCGAAACAGGTGCGAGAGTGGGCTGAACAATTTTGCTTCGCAGCGCTTTTTGTGACCCGCTTATCCCTGGCCTGGATCACTGCTTCCGCCATCGGCGCACCAGCCCTGCTTGGCGCAACAGCCCTGCTTGGCGCACCAGCCCTGGCCCAATCCGCAGCAGCTCCCGCGAAGCCAGTGTCGATTGAAACGATGAACGACCTGGCCCTGGCGGCAGCGGTCAATGTTTGCGAACTGGCGGTGGAACAGAAGCTGCCGGTGCAGAACGGGGTCATTTCCAACGCAAAGGCCATCACCTACGTGGTGAGCACCTTGCATGGCAGCGAGATTGCCGGAACGGGCAAACTCGAAGCCTCCCAGATCGTCAACGGCACGATCGTGCAGATCGTCGGCCGGGTAAAGCAGGGCTGCTACGCCAAGATCACTGATGCTGACAAAAAATTTGTCGATGAGGTGATCGCCCAGTTCACTGCCCAGGCCAACAAGCAGCAACCGAAGAAGTAGGCGCTAGCCCCCTCAGTCGTGATCGCCTGGCTCGGGGTCAGCCTCGGGCAACAGCTGGGCCAGCAGACC
>NZ_JAGQCQ010000189.1:0-7252 GCF_024346275.1 Cyanobium sp. BA20m-p-22 | reverse complement strand
GATCCAGCAAATCAATGATCACCCAAATCAATGATCCACCAATTTCAAGAACCCCCAGTCCGTGTCAAACAGTTCGACCAGGCGCAACACGAAGGCGTCATGGTCTCGATGGCCCTGCCAGTCGTCGATGCGGCAAGCCAATTGGTCGCAGCTGCGCAGGTGGTCTGCCGCATGGCGATAGCGCCTGGCGTTGCCAGTCCATAGGGCAAAGAAGACCATCGGCCGCAGCAGCAGCGTCGCCGCCAGGGGGAATTTGGCGCTGAGGCGATCGGCTGCGGCCGTGTGGATTTCAAAGGCATCCCCATCCCACTCCTGCCCATGGGCGAGCACATGGCTTGCGGCTCTGGCCAAAGCAGGCCACTCCACCAGAAAGTGCAGGCCCAGCAAGGTGACTGGATGGCCCTCTGCCTGCTGCAGGGCGCGCTCCTCCGCTTCTGCATCTTCAAAGGCAGCGAGACGCTTTAGGTAGTCGCGCAGGTGGGGAATGGAAAGGCTTTTGCTGAACCACTGCCAGCGCAGCTGCTGGGCCTCGCTAGTGCGATTGAGGGCATCGAGCACGGCAATGCGGCAGTCAAGCCAATCGATCTGGGGCCAGCCATCCGTGTCTTCTGTGGCTCCATCGAGGATCTCCAGGGCCTGCTCGGCCCGCCCAGAGGCCAGTAGGTGCCTGGCCACGCTGGCGGCAGTTTCGCGCCAGCGCAGGTCTTCCGCACTGAACTGGCCCAGATAACCATCCACATCCCCCCGGGCAACAGCGATCTGCAGCAAGTAGGTGCTGCCATCGGCGGCGCCCTGCTGGCGGATGTAGCTGCCCAGCAACTTCAATCCCCAATCCCCAAGGGCGTCCTTAAGGGCTGGCACCAGCCCATCAAACTGGCCATAGCTGTTCTCCGCCAGCAGTTCGGCGGCCTGCTCGGCCAGGGTTTCAGGCCCCAGCTGGGCGGCCTGGCAAATCGGGCCCCAGCCCTGGGCGGCGCGGCCAAAGAGGGCCAACAAGGCGCCGCTGCTGTCAAAACAGCGGCCCAGCACCCCCTCTGACAATTCGAGCAAGCGCAGCAAGAGCTCGCAGGCCTGGCTGGGATCAGCGGCTGCAATTGGGCCGGAGATGGCCTGCAGCTGGGCTTCGAGATCGCTGATCAACGCCTTGCGCTTGGCCGCATCCAGAAAAGTGCTGGAGCGGTCGATCGCTGCCAGCCGTTTGCGCACTTCCTGGGCGGCGCTACCCACCCCTTCCGCCGCGGCCAGGGCGAGGCGCAACCGTCGCTGGATCACGGCGTTGCCAGCGCTCACTTCGATCAGGAGCTCCGCCAACACCTCTGAGCCTAGGGCTGCGAGGTTTTGGGGGTTGAGGGTGCGCTTACTGGCCATCACCTGGCTCCCCAAGTATGGGTTTTCTAGGAGGCCAGGGCTAGATGCGGCAGCCCAGCTGAATTCCTCCTTGATCGAGGAGGCGCCCCAGCCTCTGGGCGGCTGCTTGCTCCGCCCTGGGGAAGCGGCCCTGCTCAGCCAGCACCCAGTCAATTTCGTTCTGGGTAATTACTCCAGAACTGAGAACCTCGAGGAAAAGCTCGCCTGGCGCCATGACGCGTGTAACGAAGTTGTTACATTCTGCACCCTTGGCGCCCCGGCTGCGAGTCGTCATCCGTGGCACGCCGCCCGAGAGTCGTTGGAGCGACAGCCCAGACCCGGTTGCGGCCCTGGCTTCACGTTTCTTAATCCAGCCTGCCAAAATTTCATAAAGGTCCTTCCCCCATGACAACAACCCTTCTGCTTGAGCTGTTCGGAGGCTTCGCAGGCGCATGCTTCGCGCTCTGGCTGGCAACCCAGAGCCTGCCCTCCCCAAATTTCTCCTTACTTGACCCTTTGCAGCGGCTTAAGCCCGTCCTGCTGGCCTACCTGCAGAGGCCCGGGATGGTTGCTTCGGCTGGGCTGCTGCTGTTGCGCCTGAGCATCGGCGTGATGATGATTCACCACGGCCAGGAGAAGTTGGCCGATCCCCAGCAGTTCGCAGATACCTACGTTGCATCCCTGCACCTGCCCTTCCCCCTCTTCTTTGCCTACGTCGCTGGCTTTTCCGAACTGATCGGCAGCTGGCTGGTGATCTTCGGACTGTTCACACCACTGGGCGCCCTAGCTCTGACCGGCACAATGGCCACGGCTGCCTATCAACACATCCTCACCGCCGGCCTCAACATTTACGTTCTCGAGTTAGTTGTGCTCTATCTCGGCGGCAGCCTGGCGCTATTGCTCAATGGTCCTGGCCGTTTCTCCTTTGACGCCGGCATGGCTGGGGAGATGTTTTCCGAACTCGAACCCGGCACTCCAGCCCAAGAAACAGGCAACCAAGCAGGAAATGAAACCAGTTGGGTTGGAGCCGCAGGCAGCTTGCCGGCTCCTGTACAAATCAACGTCTAGGCACCCAAATAGCTGTAAGTCCCTGCAGCGTTCCGCTGGCCAACCCATGAACCGCTCCTCGCTCAAGCGTCGCAAGCTGCTTCAGCTGCTGGGGATCGGGGCAGGCGGAAGCGCCGCCGCCATGGTCTCCCCCCTGCTTGGGGCCCATGCCAGCGGCAGTGCAGGGAAGGCTGCCCTGCCTTTTGTGCCAGTACGGGCTCCCCTGCCTTTGCCAAGCGATGGTCTCAGCGAAGTCGAGCAGAGGCAGGTATATCGGGAACTCAGCGTCGAGGACAAGCTGCTGGTGCCCGAGGGCTACCGGGCTGACCTGATCGCCATTTGGGGGGATCGTCTCGCCGCGGGGCGCTTCGGCTTCAATAACGATTACTTGGCCTTGCTGCCGCTGACCAGCACCAGGGCCCTGCTGAGCGTCAACTTCGAATACATCAGCCCGCTCAGCTGGGCGGCTGGCTACGGCGAAGCGGTGGGCACGCCCCTGCCCCTAGAGCCCCTGCAGCAGGCCCTGGCCAGCCGCGGGGGCAGCATCGATGCTGCCAACTTGGCGGCGGATGATCCGCTGCTCCCGCTGATCGAGGCCGTGGCCCGAGCCGCCATGGCCGATCTGGGCATCGGCGTAATCGAGCTCGAGCGGGGTAGCGAAGGCTGGCGGCAGCACCGCGGCAGCCGCTTTGAGCGCCGCATTGATGGCCTCAGCGGGCTCAGCCAGCCAGGTGAGGCCCTGCGCTGCAGCGGCCCGGCGGCGGCAGTATTTAGCCACAGCCAGCCACTCGGCTTCCGCGATGGCCTGGGCGAGCGAATCCTCGGCACCTTCGCCAACTGCGGCGGCGGCACCACCCCCTGGGGCACGGTGCTGAGCGCCGAGGAAAACTTCCAATCCCAGGTGCCCGAAGCAGTATTTGCCGATGGATCGGCGAGCGCTCCAGCAGCGCGACCGTTCCGCTGGGATGGCTCCCGCCTCGATGGGCTCGGTAATCCCTTCGGCCTGGCCGGCAACAAATACGGCTGGATGGTGGAATTCGATCCCCGTCAGCCCCATAGGGCCGCGGTCAAGCACAGCCTGCTGGGACGCTTTCGCCACGAAGCCGTCGCCGTTGTGGCGCGGCAGGGGGAGCCACTGGTGGTGTATTCCGGCTGCGATCGCCACGGCGGCCACCTTTACCGATTCGTGAGCGCGGGTTTGGTGCGCGACCCAAGCGATCCTGCCAATTCAAAGCTTTTTGAAACTGGGCGGCTGGAGGCTGCCCGCCTTGAAGCCGATGGCAGCGGCCGCTGGATCGCGCTGGAGGCCGCCACTCCGGTGCAGCCCCAACCCCCCAGTGACTTCGAGCGCTTTGGCTGGCAGCAACCAACCGTGCTGCCCCACAGCGACCGCCAGCGCAGCGGCAGTGAAGCGCTCGCCAGCGACGCCGAGCTGCAGGCCTATTGCAAGCGCTACCAGAAGCTGGCCGATCTCTACCCCAGCCGCGGCCAGGACGCAGCCGCGCGGCTACGCCAGCAGGGAGCGATTTTGATCGATGCCCACCTGGCTGCCAACGCGGCGGGCGCCAGCGGCTGCCCCCGGCCCGAAGACACCGATATCGATCCGATCAATGGTGACCTGCTGATCGCCTTCACGGCGGCGGGCCGCGATGACGGCGGCAGCAGCGATCCGGCGATCTTCACCGGTCCCAAGGGCCAGCCCCTCTGGCCCCATGGCTGGGTGATGCGACTCAGCGATAACGACACCGGCCGGGGAGCCCGTTTCCGCTGGCGCATGGTGGCCCTGGGGGGCGTGCCTTGGGAGGGGGGTCTGGGCTTCAGCAACCCAGACAACCTGGCCTTTGACCCGGCCGGCAACCTGTGGATGGTGACCGATCGCCCCGGCGCCGCCAGCCTCGATGTGTTCGGCAACAACAGCTGCTGGCTGCTGCCCCGCGCCGGCCCTGGGGCCGGCCAGGCCCTCTGCTTTGCGATCGGGCCGATGGAGTGTGAGCTGTGCGGGCCCTGCTTCGATGCCGGGGGCCACACGTTGTTTCTGGCGGTGCAGCACCCCGGCGAGGGCCAGGGAGTGCGCCAGGGCAAGGCGCTGGAAGCCCAGGCCCACAGCCTGGTGGACCGCAGCGGGCAGCGCTTCGAGCAGCTGCGCTGGGTGCCGATCGGCTCCAACTGGCCCTCGGGCGTGCCGGCCAGGCCACCGAGGCCGGGGGTTGTCGCCATCCGACGTCTCGACGGCAAACCCCTGCTTAGCTGAAGAGTGGGGAAGTTTCCTGGATTCAGCGGTTGATTCGCTGCATCTGCCAGGTCACCAGGGTGCCCACCGGACTCCAGAGCAGATAGGGAATCAACAACCCCACCGCGGCAACCGAATGGGGCCAGATCACCACGGCCAGTGCCACCCCCCAAACCCAGCCCATAAGGCCAACGGCGGTGCCATTGGCCAAGCTGCGGGTGGAGCAGATCAACAGGGTGTAGCTCTGAACCAACAGCAGCAGGCCCAGGTAACCCCCCATCAGGCCCCAGCTCCAGCTGGCGTTCCAGCACAACAGCGCCGAAGCATAAAAACATGCATAGATGCTGATCCAGATCAGTGGGATCAAGCCCTCAAAAGTGAGCCAGGCTGGGCGCCTTAGCCGCAGAAACCAATCGAACTGCTGCCTGCTGGGGTTGATTGCCAGACCCACCCCGACCATCACCACAAGGATCAACAGAGCGGCAACCATCAATTTTGTGGCAGGTCACCCCAGCCTGGCGGGGCGAGGGTTGGCTGTTCGGTTACTGACACCATTTTCATAGGCAGGCCTGAAGCTGCCTGAAATAACCATGAACTAGGTCAACAGCCACCACATCTCCATACTTGGCGTCGATGTCAAAGACACTTGCCTGATGGGGATTGGCGGCGCGATCTCCTATTGTCTCGAGTGGAACAATAGGGCGAAAGCCATATGATATGGCGTCAACAACTGTTGCCCGGATACAACCACTGGTGGTACAGCCGGCAATCACCAGGGTATCGACTGCCAAGCCAGAGAGGGTCGAATTTAAATCAGTGCCGAAAAATGCGGAAGCAAATCTTTTGTAAATGATCAGGTCTCCAGGGTCGGCCTCCAGGCGTGGATCCAGCTTGACAAGCTCACTTTCCAAAACAAAACTACGCAAGGCCGGTATTTTCTTAAGCCACAAATTGCCATCAACTTGGCTGACGGGTTCGTAGGCTATAACTGTAAAGATTACGGGTATCTTGCTAGCCCTAGCAGAAGAGACAAGCTCGCCAATGGCCCCTATTTGATCATTAAAATCACCGGCCAGGCTGGACTTTGCTGGATCGGTAAAGCCGACCTGCATATCCACAATCAATAGGGCCGGGCAGTCACCAAAGCCCAATTTATGGCCCAGACCAGCACGCCTGTAGAGGGCGTCAGTAGCTTCTTGATTCATTTTTTGACACTTTTTTTGCCAGGATTTTTACCTGTTTAACATCCGATGCCAAGCCAGCTCAAATCAATCAGCGCTTGGCAGCGTCACACAGAAGCAGCTCCCAGCCCCAGAGTTGGATTGCACTGGATTGGATTGCGCTGGGTTGGATTGCACACTGATCCCACCGCCGTGGCGACGAGCAATCGCCTGGGCGATCGCCAATCCCAGGCCCGTCCCCCCCTGACTGCGGGAGCGGGCAGGATCCAGGCGGTTAAAACGATCAAAAATGTGTTGCCTCTGGGCCGCTGGAATACCTGGGCCGCTGTCATGGATGGAGAGCTTGATCTCCCGGCCCCGTTGCTCCAGGTTTACTTCGATTCGGCCGCCTACCGGACTGTGCTGAATCGCGTTGCTAACCAGGTTGATCAGCAGTCGGCCCAATTCCGCCTCGTTGCCCAGCACCCTGGCAGGGGTAATCCAGCGGTTCTGCTCCAGGCTTACCTGGGCTGCGGCAGCCGCCTCGCCGCACTCCTCCAGCACGTCGGCGCTGATGTCGGCCAGGTTGCACACCTGCTTCTGGCTCTGGGAAAAGGGTCGCTCCAGGTTGGCCAGCAAGAGCAGGTCAGCGATCAGCTGCTGGAGGCGCCGGCCCTGGCCCAGGACCCGATCCAGGCTCGTCGCTGTTCGGCTCGCGGGGAGCTCGGCGATGGTGCTGCGTTCGGCCTCCACTAGGGCCAGCAGGTTGGCGAGGGGAGTGCGCAACTCATGGGCCACATCGGCACTGAATTGCTCCTGCCGCCGATAGGCCTCTACGAGCGGAGCCATGGCCAACCCCGCCAGCCACCAGCTGGCCAGGGCCATCACCAGCATCGCCAGGGAGAAAACAGCGTGACCAAGCCACCACAACCGATCCGCCTCGGCATCGAGCTCGGCCAGGCTGCGGGAGACCTGCAGATAGCCCCAAATCGCTTCACCCGGAGCTTGGGCGTGGTGAAGATGGATCGTGTAGGTGCCCCAGCGCCCGGCGGCCCGGTCGCCGGCCAGAACCCAGCCCGTCTGCCCCGGCGCCGTTTCCAGGGGCAGGGTGCCGGGGGAGCGGGCAATCACGCCACCGTGGTGATCCAGCACCCGCAGCTTGAATCGATCTGGATCGGAGGCGCTGATGCCATGGCGATGGATCAGATCCGCCGGCGGACGGCAGGGCTCCCGCACCGGACAGAGGCCGGGCAGCACCGCAGCGATGTTGAGTGAGGCTGGTCCGTATTCAGGCAGGGAGGGCCTGAGGCTGTCATGCAGGGTGCCGGCTATGGCCTCCAACTCCCGTTGGATTGCCCCCTGCTGGGTCTGCTGCAGCAGCCGCCCCATGGCCCAGCCGGCCCCATAGAGCAAGCTGCCCATCACCAGTAGTGACAGGCCGGCCAAGCGCAGGCGCGCGCGCCAGAGC
>NZ_JAGQCQ010000188.1:0-7298 GCF_024346275.1 Cyanobium sp. BA20m-p-22 | reverse complement strand
TTTGCTTTCCTTGCTCAACCGTTATTTCGAGGGCTTAGCCCAGGCGGTGATCGCTGAGCAGGGGTTGCTCGACAAGTTCATTGGCGATTCGTTGATGGCGGAGTTTGGCTTGCCCCGCAGCCGAGGCGAGGCGGCGGAGGCTCTAGCGGCGGTGCGGGCTGCCCAGGCGATGCAGCTCAGTTTGGAGCGGCTTAACCAGGAGCTGGAGCTTGCGGGCCAGCCGCCCCTTCGTCATGGCATTGGCATTCATGTGGGTGAGGTGGTAGCTGGCAATCTGGGCTCTTCTCAGCGCATGGAGTACACCGTGATTGGCTCTGCGGTAAATATCGCCAGCCGGCTTGAGGGCCTTACGCGCCAGTTTCCGGACCACAGCATTCTGATCAGCGCTGAGCTCCGCCAGTTGCTGCCTCCGGAGCTGGTGGCGGTGCCTTTAGGTAGCCATAACGTCAAGGGATGGCATGTGCCACTGGAGGTGTATGGATTGGGGTAGATAAACGCAGGAGTGCGCTTCAAAGGCGAGTGCAAGAAGCCAGTGTGCTGCTTGATGGTCAGATGAGTTATGGGTCGAGCGGATCCGGTTATCTGCTTTGCTCCCGATTGTGAGTTGCTTAGTCGGGGTTGTATGGCGGCAGCTGATTATAAGCGCTACTTGGCTGGGGATATAATTAAGGGCTTTTCCTTTCCTTTGCCAGTTGTCCAGGACCTAGCGTTATCCTTGAGCCTCAATGTGCCGGGGGCGAGTCAAATTCTGCTTTTGCTAAATGTCGGCGGCAACTGCGGCCCTCGGTTGCCCACCTACCATTCATGTGGTGAATGAATTTCATTCACCACATGAATTCTCTTCCCCGTCTGGTCAGCGGCGCCCTCGCCGATAGGTTCGCGGTGATGCCGTCGAAGTCGTCACGCTGGACGACTTCGACGTGCTCGATGCCGCCAGGCGCGATCCAGAGGCGCTGCTGGGCGGCCATGGGCCCACAACACTCGACGAGGTGCAGCGCGAGCCAGGTCTGCTCAGCGCCGTGAAGCGGGCCATCGATCGGAACCGCAGCGCTGGTCGCTTCCTGCTAACCGGTTCGGCGAATCTGCTCCTGATGCGGCAAGTTTCCGAATCGCTCGCCGGCCGCGCCAGTTATCTCACCCTCTGGCCGATGAAGGATGGCGCGACCTGCTGGCCGCCGGGGACGAGTACGAGGAGGATTGGCGTGCGCTGGCGTATCGGGGCGGCTTTCCCACACCGGCAATCGAGCTGGCCAGTCCGGCTCGCTGGCTACGTGCGCACTTATCTCGAGCGCGACCTGCAGGACCTCGCCACGATCAGCTCACTGCCGGATTTCCGCCGGCTGATGCAGGCGGCCTGCCTGCGCCTAGGGCAGCTCCTCAACCAGACCGAGCTGGGGCGCGACTTGGCGCTGCCGCAACCCACGGTGCACCGCTGGCCTATGCCGTGAATCGCACCAAGCGGCTGATCAAAGCCCCAAAGCTCTACTGGGGCGACACCGGCATCGCTCTGCATCTGGCCGGATCGCAACCGCAAGGTTCCCATCTCGAAAACCTGGTGCTGCAAGACCTGCTGGTGTGGCGCGACGCGCGCATCGCTCGGGCGGAGCTGGGGTACTGGCGCACGACAATCGGCGAGGAGGTGGATTTTGTTATTGAGGCAGGGAACAAGCTGCTGCCGATCGAACTCAAGGCGACGGGCTCGCCGCGGCTGGCGGTGTGCTGGCAGTGTCGTGGTGGCGAGTGCTCTGACCATGCCGTTACAAATCCAGTCGGTGGTCTGCGCCAGCCCGTACGTTGCCGCTGCAACGGCGCCATGAACGGCTTCGCCGCTTGCCAGGGCCGATCATGCTGACCATACTGACCGGATTGCTCTCACGTGTTGTAATGATCAGCGAAGCCAGTGCCGTGAGTTTCCGCCAGAACCTGGGCGACATGCTCAATCAGGTGCAGTACCGCCACGACAGCATCGTGATCAAGCGCGATGGCAAACCCGTAGCGGCCCTGGTGGATGCCCGTCTTTTTGAGCGGATCCGTCGCCTGCAGGCCCGTTTTGACGGCCTGTGTGAGCGCATCGAGGCGGGCTATGCCGAAGTGCCGGAAGCGGAGGGTCTGGCGGAGATTGATGTTGCCGTGGCTGCCAGCCGAGCCGGGCGCTGACAATGGCCAGTCTGGGCGTGGTGCTCGACACCAACGTGCTGCTCTCCGGCCTCGCTTACCCGGCCAGTGTCCCTGGCCGGCTTATCGCTGCCTGGCGCTTCGGGGCGCTGGATCTGGTTCTGTCGGATTTCATCCTTGCTGAGCTGCGCCGCACTCTGCCCAGGTTGGTCCACCGTCATGGACTGACGCTTCCTGCCATCGATGATTTGATCGACTCCCTGGCGATTTTGGCCGACCTGGTGGAGCCGGAGGTTGTGGCGGAGAGCGACCTGACGGATCGCAACGACTTGCCGGTGCTCGGCACCCTGGTGGCGGCTCTGCGGCTCGGCTCGGCCCAGGCCCTTGTGACGGGCGACAAAGCCCTGCTTGCTTTGCGGGATCGCTACCCCATTCGCACCCCCGCGGAGTTCTGGGCGGAGCATGGCGGTCCCTGAATGGCCCACAGCACGCCGGCCCTTAGTGGCCAGTGCCTTTTGGCGTGCTTGCCAAGCGGCGGGGCGGGCGCTCACGATGGGCTAGCTAGTTGTTTTGACCTTCATGGCCGCCGAACGCTCCTTCATCGCCATCAAGCCCGACGGGGTACAGCGGGGGCTGGTCGGCGAAATCCTCGGCCGCTTCGAGCGCAAGGGCTTCAAGCTGGTGGGCCTCAAGCAGCTCACCCCCAGCCGCGAGCTGGCCGAGAGCCACTACGGCGTGCACCGTGAGCGCCCCTTCTTCGCCGGCCTAGTGGACTTCATCACCTCCGGCCCGGTGGTGGCGATGGTGTGGGAGGGCGACGGGGTCATCGCCAGCGCCCGCAAGCTGATCGGCGCCACCAAGCCCCTCGAGGCCGAGCCCGGCACGATCCGCGGCGACCTGGCCGTGAACATCGGTCGCAATGTGATCCACGGCTCCGATGCCCCTGAAACCGCCGAGTTCGAGATCGGCCTCTGGTTCACCTCCGCCGAACTGAGCGACTGGACCCCGGCAGATCAGGTGTGGCGCCAAGAGGGCTGAGGCGGAGGGTGCTTCGAGTGGCTCTTGCAGCCTGGAGTTGCTAGCAAATTCAGCAATCGCTTCAATTGGTCACGGCGCGGCTGTGTCATCAATTTAGCCTTGATGATTTGGCAAGCTTTTTGATGAGCTGATTCGACACAATAAAGCAACACCTATTGCTGCCAAGATGAGCGTTGCTAGATTGTCTGAATTGGGGATGAGGTTCCAGAAACGCTGTGGCAGCCAAACAGTTGTAGCCATCAAGATGCATAATACAATGCTTAAATAATTTGTGTTCTTATATGCTTCTTTAAGGCAGGCTAATAATGCTGGAAATAGCACGATATGGTCGTACACTCGGTGATATACAGAGATGTATCCCACAATGGCGCAGAGGCCGGCTAAGTCCCATGGATTGCAATCTGCTGATCGCTCTGCTTGAACGATCAGTCGGTTTGCCAATGCCAGGGCTGCGATCGACGTTGTCACGATTATTGTCCAGAGAAAATGAGCAGGTATTCTGGGAGTTATAGATATTAGAAGCGCCAGGGTGTTGTTTGTGCCGGTGTCGACGAATTTTGAGAGCGTGCCAAGCCAGCTGCTCAGCATTGCCATAGGTGAGGTAGCCGTTATGGCAAGGGCTAATATTGATAGTGTAAGAAGCGCCCCAGAGCCAATGGCTAGCCCTGACAGCCGATTGCGCTTCATTAGCGGTATGGCAAAAAAAATAGCAATCTGTGGCTTAACCATAGCCATGGCCCAGTAGAGGCCGGCGATGACAGGGCGGTTTTCTTTAATGTTTACCCATTGAAGGCTTACAAGCCCCATACAGATAATCGTAAATTGACTGACGCTAAGGCAGAGGTTGTTGTTGGCAATGGCCAGCGGTGCTAAGGCACCTATTAAGCCAGCTTCCCTGCCCCAGGGGAGCAGACATTTTCGGCAGATGATTGATATCAAGAAGAGGCTGACCATGCTGCCTGCCCAGATCAGAAGTTTCCCCTGCCAAAATCCACCAGGGACAAATAGCAAGGCAAACATTGGGAGTGACCATGGGAGATAAACTGTTGTCCTGAAATAGGAAAGGCTCTTCGCCTGGAGATCGGCAAGGTCTGTTGCCGGATATATGCCCTGCTGGAACAGCCTCCATTCGTCATATCGCTCCCGTAGATCATTAAGAGAATTGAGGTGATCTGGTGTTAAGAATAGATTGGAGCTTCCACGCAAAATCGAATACACGGATGCTACGGCTAGCGAGCACACTAAAGCCTTTGGTAAATATTTGATTAGGATAGCCATGTGTGCAGATTAAATACGTAGCTTGCCGACCCATTTGCCTGCAGTAAATAAGTATACTCCAGCAAAAGTGAGGCTCGAGTATGCTAGGTAGAGAGTCAAAAGCCCTGTCCCGGCAAATGCCATTGGTGCACCTCCACGATCCAGAAGGAGTCCAATTAGTGCTCGATTAAGCAGGAGTAATCCTGTGATTGCAGACCCTGCGATGACCAATGAAAAGTGCCATAGATTGGGAATCAAAATCCCGAAGAGTGAAAATATTGTCACCAGACTCAGGCCCGCACTGATCCTTGCCGAGATGGAGAGATTCAGGATTGGGGGAATATTCCGCCTGCTCAGCAACAGCAGGCTCCAGGGGATGGCCCGTTGCTGAATATCCGTGCGCACCATCAGGCTGAGGGTCCAGCGCTTGTGATGGGTGCCCTGGATGGTGGGATCGAGCAGGATCTTGCCGCCGTCATCGTGCAGGCGCAGGCCAAACTCGATGTCTTCGATGCAGGGCTGGCGGTAGGCCTGGTCATCAAAGCCCCCCAGGGCCAGGAAGCGCTCGCGGCGCACGGCCCCGCAGCCGGCCCAGAAGGTGCAGGCAGGCCCTGGCTGGCTGGTGTGGGTGTGGTGGTGGAGGAGGTTGCGGAAGCGGCTCACCACGCCGGCCGCCGCCGGTCGGTCGTCGTAACTGCCGAAAAGGGCTTGCAGGCTTGGATCTGCGCCGAAGTGCTGCCGCACCCGTTCCACGGCGTCTGGATGGAGCTCCACATCCGCATCCACAAACAGCAGAACTTCGCTCCGGGCCTCCGTGGCGGCGAGGTTGCGGGCGGCGGCCGGACCGCTGCGCTGGCCGGTGTGGAGCACCGTGGCAGCGCTGGCCTCGAGCCAGGGGGGCAGCGCAGAGGGGGGGCCATCAAACACCACCAGCAGTTCATCGCTTGGCCCCAGGCCGGAGAGGGCTGCCTGCAGGCAACAGGCAAAGGGTTGGCCCCAGGTGATGGTGGGCATCACCAGGCTGATGGCTGGGGCGGTTGCTGGTGGATCCTGCTGGGCGGTCATGGCGGCCGGTTGGTCGAGCTGGTGGATCAGGTTGTGTTCAGGTTGGGGTGGTGGCCTTGCCGTGCTGGCGATTCCAGAGGGCGGCATAGGCCCCGCCTGCTGATAGCAGGTCATGGTGGTTGCCCCGCTCCACCACCCGGCCCGAATCGATCACCAGAATTAACTCGGCATCGCGAATCGAGCTGAGTCGATGGGCTACCGCCAGAACCGTGCGCCCGCTACCGAAGGCCTGAATCGCCTGATGTACCCGGGCTTCAAGATGGCTGTCTAGGGCACTGGTTGCCTCGTCGAGGATCAGGATTTCGGGTTGGCGCAGTATTGCCCGGGCCAGGGAAAGGCGCTGACGCTGACCACCGCTGAGGCGGTGGCCGTGTTCACCGATCACGGTGGCGTAGCCAGATGGCAATTGGCTGATGAATTCAGCGGCACAGGCAGCTTCTGCTGCTCTGTGGATGGCTGCATCGTTGGCATGGGCTCCGATGCCAAAGGCGATGTTGGCCGCAACCGTGTCATGAATAAGCAGCACGTCTTGACTCACCACACCGAGCTGGCGCTGCCAGCTTTCGATATTCAGAGTCTGTAGATTAACTCCATCAACCAGGATCGCTCCACTGGTTGGAGCCATCAGACCCACCAGCAAATCAATGATGCTGGACTTGCCAGCGCCCGATGCTCCTACCAGCGCTACCGAGGCATATTTCCCCACACTAAAGCTCACATTGGCCAGGGCTGGCTGCTCCTGCCCGGAATAACGTAGGCTTACATTTCTGAATTCAATTTGTTTATTGAGGCCTGGGAAAATACCGCCGCCTGATCGGCGAAAAACCTTATTGCGGGGGTCCAGCAGTTCATCGAGAGCAGCGAGGGTTGCACCATTCTCGATTAATTTAGTGCTGCTCTGCCCAAGTTTTATCAGCCTTACGTTGAGCCGTTGCAGCGCAAGCACGAAGGTTGCCAAGCTCGGGATCATCAGCTCTGATCGTCCACCGGTGAGCTGCCAGCTGAGCAGGCCGAGCAGCACGGCAGCCAGCATCGGCAAAACTTCAGCAATCGGTTCAAAGAGGCTGCGGATGTGGCTGAGTCGCTTGAGGCTGCGCTCGAGGCCAGCCATGCTTGCCTCGATGGCTAGCTCCGCATGGCGAATCGCCGCATTGCTGTGCAAAAGGCGCAGGATCTGGATATCTGCCGTAATTGCAGAGGCGGTGTCCTGACGTCGCCGTTCCGCTTCCTTTGAAGCTGAGCTGATCTTTGGGCGTAGCCATGCCTGGGTGGCGGCCATCGAAAAACCGAGCAGGCCGACCAGGAGTATCAGCCATGGCGAGATTAGGGTTAGGATTATAAGATAAATTAGTGTTAGGAGCCCGTTGCTGATCAGGGAGCTTTTCTCCTCGATTTCGATATTTATAGCCATTGGAGCCAGGCCGGCTAGATGGGCCAGATTGCCTGTCTGAAAGCCACTTGCGCAGGCAAAACTCAGGCTGAGTATGTATTGATGAATAATAGGTATTATTCGGGCTTGGCAGCTGGCTGAGATCCAGCCTGAAATTGTGCTGCTCATGTAGCGGCAAAAGCTCGATATCACCTGTAGGCCCAGCAACATCAATAAAAGCGTTATAAATGCCGTCTCCCGTCCCAGCCCTGCGGCCGGCAGCAGAAGGCTGGGCTGGGCGCCTGAGATCAGCCTGCCGAGGCTGAAAATAACTACCAAAACAGAGGCTTCGGCAAAGCCCAGGAGCAGGGTAATTAAAATGCTTAATGCTAAAAGTTTTTTTTGAGCCCTAACTGTTTGTCTGATTATCCAGGTTGTTGGTGCCGCTTCCTCC
>NZ_JAGQCQ010000187.1:0-7300 GCF_024346275.1 Cyanobium sp. BA20m-p-22 | reverse complement strand
CGCGGGTGTAGTCGCCGACTTTCTTGAGGAACCCGAACATGGAGCTGGCTCTGGAGGGGGAAGCGGTCGGAATCGATCAGCCCATGATGGCCGGTCTGGGGCAGGTCTGGGTTGATTGCTCAGGGAATCAGCCACCGAAGGCCCCAGGGAAGGCCAGCTTGAGGGCTGCGGTGATCAGCAGGTTGACCAGGGCGATCGGCAGCAGGAATTTCCAGCCCAAATCGAGCAGTTGGTCGATCCGCACCCTAGGGGTGGTCCAGCGCAGCAGGATCGCCAGAAAGACCAGCAGATAGGCCTTGAGCACGGTCATCACGATGCCCACCGATCCAGTGATGAGCTGCACCAGGGGCGCATCGATCGGCTGGCCCAGCCAGCCCGCCAACCACTCCACCGGGATCGGGAAGCCCCAGCCCCCCAGGTAGAGCACCGACACCAGCAGGGCCGAGAGCACCAGGTTGATGTAGCTGCCCAGATAGAAGAGGGCAAACTTCATGCCGGAATACTCGGTCTGGTAGCCAGCCACCAACTCCTCCTCAGCTTCGGGGAGGTCGAAGGGGAGGCGCTCACATTCGGCCAGGGCGCAGATCCAGAAGATCACAAAGCCCACAGGCTGGCGCCAGATGTTCCAGCTGAGGATGCCTGAGCCGGTCTGCTGATTGACGATGTCAACCGTGCTGAGCGAATTACTCATCATCACCACCGCCAGCACCGCCAGGGCCAGGGGAATCTCGTAGCTGATTGACTGGGCCGCAGCCCGCAGGCCCCCCAGCAGCGAATACTTGTTGTTGGAGGCATAGCCACTCATCAGCAGGCCGATGGGCTGGATGCTGCTGAGCGAAATCCACAGGAAAATGCCGATGCCCACATTGCTGATCAGCAGGTGCTGACCAAATGGCACCACCAGCCAGCTGAGGATCACCGGGATCAGCACCAGCACCGGCCCGAGGGTGAACAGCAGGCCGTCGGCCTTGGCCGGGATGATGTCTTCCTTGAAGACCAGCTTCAGGCCATCGGCGATCGGCTGGAGCACGCCGAGGGCGCCGGCGTATTCGGGGCCGATGCGCTGCTGCACTGCCGCCGAGATCTTGCGCTCCAGCCAGACATTGACGAGCACTCCCACCACCGCCGCCACCAGCACCAGCACCATCGGCAAGGGCAGCCAGAGCAGGTGGGCAGCTCCCGGACTCAGCCCAAATCCCTGCAGGGCCTGCTCGAAGCTGGACTCGAGATCCAGGCCTGGAGCCGTGTTGGTCACCATGGCGTCAGCTCAGATGGCATGCAACTTAGCGGGCCCCAATCGGCTGCCAGTCACGCCCGGCCTCGCCGGTATAGATCTGGGAGGGCCGGTAGATGCGATTGGCCCCCAGCTGCTCCTTCCAATGGGCCAGCCAGCCTGCCGTGCGGGCGATGGCGAAGATCGGGGTGAAGAGGTCTGGGGGGATGCCGAGTTTTCGATACACCAGACCCGAGTAGAAATCGACGTTCGGATAGATGCCCTTGGGGCCAAGCCGCTTGTCAGCGGCCGCCTCCAGGCAGCGAGCCAGGTCGTACATCGGGTCGTGACCGAAGCGGTCGAACAGCTCCTCAGCCAGCTTCTGGAGAATGCCGGCGCGGGGATCCTTCACCTTGTACTCCCGGTGCCCGAAACCCATGATCTTCTGCTTCTCCGCAATGGCTTGATCCAGCCAGGAGTCCACCCGATCTTCGCTGCCGATTTCGGCCAGCATGGTGAGGACGTCCTCATTGGCTCCGCCGTGGAGCGGGCCCGCCAGGGTGCCCACGGCGGAGGCCACCACCGCGTAGGGGTCGGTGAGGGTGCTGGCGGTGACGCGGGCGCTGAAGGTGCTGGCGTTGAGGCTGTGCTCGGCATGCAGGATCAGGCAGGCATCGAAGATGCGGGCCGCCAGGGGATCGGGCTCCCGCTCGGTGAGCATGTACAGGAAGTTGGCCGCGTAGGCCAGGTCGTCGCGGGGCTGGATCGGATCCTGGCCTTTGCGGATCAGCTGGAAGGCCGCCACCATCGTGGGGATCTTGGCGATCAACCGCACCACCGCAGAGACGATGTATTCGGGATTGTCCAGGGCGCGCATTGAATAGAACAGCCCCAGGGACGCCGCACTGCTCTGCAGGGCGTCCATCGGATGCCCCCCCGAGGGGAAGCACTTCATCATGTCGCGGATGCGGAAGCTCACCCGCCGGTGCATCTGCACCTCCTGCTCAAACTCCTGCAGCTGCTTGGCGTTGGGCAGCTGGGCCCAGATCAACAGGTAGGCGGTTTCCAGGAAGGTGCTGCGCGCGGCAAGCTCATCTACCCGGTAGCCCCGATAGGTGAGCACGCCCCGCTGACCGTCAATGTCGCAGATCGACGACTGGGTGGCAGGCCCCCCCTCCAACCCAGGACGAAAGGGGATCTGGCTCTCGGCTCCTGCTGCTGTCATGCCCCCTCCTGTCATGCCCCCTGCTGTCATGCCCGCCGCTGTGGTTGGGGCGAACCTACGGCTAGAGCCGCCCTTGATGCCGTAGCCGCAGCAACCGAGGACCAATCAGGGCCTCCAGGCTGGCAGCGGCGGGGCCGAGGCGAATCAGGACGATGCCGGCCTTGCGCAGCGTGATCGCACCGGCCGGCAAACCCAGCAGAGTCGAGGCCAGCTCGCCGAGGTCGGGCTCGTGGCCCACCAGGCCCAGCCGCTGCCAGTTGCCGGCCTGGAGCAGCGGCCGCGGGTCTCCCCCTGGGGCCAGGCTGGCCTCGATCGCAAATCCACTGGCCAGCCCGGCCGCCACGCCGAGCTCGGCGGTCTGCACCGCCCGCCGCAGGGGGCTGCTCAGCAGGGTGTCACAGCAGAGCTGCAGCCGCTGTAGCTCTTGGGCCACCGCGGCCGTGCGGCGGCTTCCCTCGGCGGTGAGGGCCCGCTCCGCATCGGGGCGATCCGGATGGCGCTCCTCAGCAATGCCATGGCGCCAGAGCAGCAGTTCGCGCTCAGCCAAGGGATTCGTCAACCAAAACCCACCCTGGCGCTGAGATGCACGCTGTTGCTATTGCTGTTGCTACCACCGTCGCCAGGCTCCAGGCTGAAGCTGAGCCCCTGCACCGCCGGCGCCAACGGTCTCCCAGCAAGGCTCGAAAGCAGTTGCCAGGTGCTCCAACGCTGCAACAGGGCCTGGGCCGGCCCGGCCGCCATCGCCCACTGCAGGGAAGCCTGGGGCTGGTCGAGGGCGGCGAGCTGGGCCAGGCGCAGCCGGGGGGTCTGACGGGATTCGCGCTGCTCCTGCAACACCGCCAGATTCTGGCCCCACCAGGCCAGCTGGCCCTGGCTGG
Organism: Cyanobium sp. BA20m-p-22; assembly: GCF_024346275.1. Lineage (NCBI taxonomy): Bacteria > Bacillati > Cyanobacteriota > Cyanophyceae > Synechococcales > Prochlorococcaceae > Cyanobium > Cyanobium sp. BA20m-p-22. The sequence continues at coordinate 3,984 of NZ_JAGQCQ010000187.1, read as the reverse complement.
CCCTGGCCCCCGCCAGGCTGGCCTGGAGCACGGCGCCCTCCTCCCGGCCGATCCGGCGCCCAGCCGGGGGCGCCTCCAGCCTGGTCCAGACCATGACGCTGGCGTCTCCCTCCACGGGCAGGGGGGCGGCGGTCAGGCCCTGGGCAGCGAGGCCCTGTTCAAGGCTGGCGGGATCGGGCTGATCCACCGCAGTGCCCAACAACCAGCCCTGGCTGCCGGCGCTCCATAGCAAGGGGCCAGGATCGGCCGCCGCCACCAGGGCCGGCAATAAACCGTCACCGCCACCCTCACTCACCCGGAGCACGGCCGCCAGCAAGGGTTGCCAGAGCTCAGGCCAAAGGGAGGGTTGCTGCACCAGGGCCAGGCTGTCGGATTGGCCCTGCATGGCCGCCAGCAGGGCCGGTCCGGCGTCCCCGGCAGCGGCGGGAGGGGCCGGGGGCGGGCTAGCGGCGCCGGGTGCCAGGCGCAGCAAAGCTTCCAGCGCCAGGGAACGGCCGTCGGGTCTCAGGCTGGCCACGAGCTCCTGCACCGCGCCGGGCCCGGTGAGCTGGGCAGGCATGCCCAGCCAGGAGCCCAGGACTTCAGCTTGGGCCGTGAGCAGCACAGCCCCCTTGCCCAGGCGCTCCAGGGCCTGCTGGAAGGAGGGACTGGTCGCCTGATTGAGCTCATCGATCTGGGAGACGTCGAGGGCCTGCTCGAGCACGCCGCGACCGGAGGCAATCAGCACAAGATCGTCGTTGACCAGGGCAGTGGCGATCGGCACCGGCGTAGTGCCCACCAGGGCGCCACGGCCACTGATCAGCCCCATGCCTCGGTAGCTGCTGATCTGCAGGTCGGTGCCGGCCAGGCTGCGGGTCTGCCAGAAGCGCTGCAGGAAACGGCGGGCCCCATCGGCATCGCGGCTGCGCAGGGAAAGGAGCCAGCCGTCGGCGGCTCCCCCTGGCTCGTTGGCCAGCAGGGCCAAGCCCAGTTCAGGGCCGAGCCAGGAGGCCAGCTCGGCGGGATAGTCCAGCCCCGCCGCAGCGAAGGCGCCATCCCGCAACCCGGCTACGGCATCGGCCGCCTGGCGGCGCTGTCGGCCCGGGGCAACGGCCCGGGCATAGCCCTCGGGCCGTTGCCCATCGGTGAGCAGGTAGAGACTGAGGGGTGCCTGGCGGGGCACAAAGCGGGCCGCCCGAGGCGATACCAAGGGCTGGTGCTGCAACTGCAGCGGAGAGCGCTGCAGCACCAGCCACCAACCAGCTGCCGCCAGGCTCAGCAACAGCAGCACCGCCGCCAGCACGACCGCCAGAAACGGGCGGGCCTTCATGCGTCCCACGCAGGATGGGCCCATCTTGACCCCAAGCCCCGCCTTCTGCCCGCCATGGAAAGTTCTGAGACTCCAAAAACCATGCGGGCCCGCGAGCTGCAGCTGCGGCTGGAGCAGGGCGAGGCGATCCAGTTGGTGGATGTGCGCGAGGACGCCGAGCTGGAGCTGGCCAGGCTGGTCCATCCCGTGCTGCACCTGCCGCTGAGCCGCTCAGCTGAGTGGGTCGACCGCCTGGGCGAGCTGCTCAGCCACGACCGCCCCATCGTCGTGCTGTGCCATGCGGGGGTGCGCAGCTGGCAGCTGGGCTGCTGGCTGATCCAGGCCCAGGGCTATGGGGCGGTGTGGAACCTCCAGGGGGGCATCGATTCCTGGAGCCTGGAGGTGGATTCCAGCGTGCCTCGCTACTGAATCCAGCCCCCATCTGCCTACGATCGGCCAACTCCCTGCAGCGGCCGCTTGCAGTCTCCGTCCCCCCGCCCCTTGCCTCTTAGGCAGCAGGAGGTTCTCCAACTTGCCGTGCGTCACTACGTGGACACGATGGAGCCGGTGGGCAGCCAGACCCTGGTGCGCCGCTTCGGCCTGGGCGCGAGCCCGGCGACGGTGCGCTCGGCCATGGGGGCTCTGGAGCAGCGGGGGCTGCTCACCCAGCCCCACCCCTCGGCGGGCCGAATCCCCAGCCAGCAGGGCTACCGCACCTACGTAAATCAGCTGCTGCCCGCCCCGGGAGCCGCGGCCCTGCAACTGGAGCGGGAGCTCACCGGGCTCAGCCTGCAGTGGGCAGCCCTCGACGACCTGCTGCTGCACCTGAGCCGGCGCCTGGCCGATCTCACCGGCCTGCTCAGCCTGATCACCAGACCCCAGCGCAAGCAATCCCAGCTTCAGGCCCTGCGGCTGGTGGCCAGCGGCGAACGCCTGCTGGTGTTTCTGGTGGAGGGGGGCGCAACCGCCACCAGCCTCAACCTGCGGCTGCCCGCCCAGGCCGAAGCCGAGCTGGCCCCCCTGGAGCGGTGGGTGAGTACCCAGCTGCAGGAAGGGCCGATTGACTGGGCAACCCTGCCCTCCCAGTTGAACAGCAGTGGTGCTGCCCTGCGCCAGGCCCTGGCCAGCCATGGCCAATCCCGCCAGCTGGAGGGGGAGGGGGCCCTGACCATGGGCCTGGCCGGCCTGCTGGCCCAGCCGGAATTCAGCCAGACCCTGAGCCTGCGCCCCCTGGTGGAACTGGTGGAGGACGCCCCCCACCAGCTCCTGCCCCAGCCAGGCATCTGGATCGGCGCGGAACATCCCCACCGGGCCCTGCACCAGTGCGCCGTGGTGCAGGCCGATTACCGCAGCGGCGATGGCGGCATCGGCCAGGTGGCCCTGGTTGGACCCATGCGCATGGCCTACGCCACCGCCCTGGCCGCCGTGAGCTCGGTGGCCCAGGTGCTGGAGCGGCTGTTGGGGTGAAAGCTCCGTGGACTGATCACAAGCCGCCTGCCCGTCAAGCAGCACAACGACAGCACTAACCAGGCACGGAGGGAATCAGCCCGGCCGCTTCCAGCTCAGGGATGAAGCCGAAGGCGGTGGGATCGCTAAGGCGGTCGGGGAAGAGCACCCCATCGAGGTGGTCACACTCGTGCTGGACCACCCGGGCATGGAACCCCTCCACGCAACGATCCAAAGGCTGGCCAGCGCCATCGATCCCCTGGTAGCGCAACCGCTGCCAACGGGACACCTGCCCCCGCAGCCCCGGCACACTCAGGCACCCCTCCCAGGCCCCATCGCGCTCCGGTCCCAGCGGGGTGAGCACGGGGTTGATCAACAGGGTGCGGGGAAGCAGTGGGGCATCGGGGTAGCGGGGGTTGGGCCCTCCACCACCAAACAGAACCACCCGCAGCGGCACGCCGATCTGGGGAGCGGCCAGGCCGGCGCCGCTGCAGGCCGCCACCGTGTCGTCCAGATCAGTGATCAGCTGCCTCAAAGCGGGATCAGCCACATCGATCACGGGCTGGGCGGGCTGGCGTAATCGGGGATCACCCAGACGCAGAACGGTGCGTACCGCCATCGACACCAGTCTGTTGGTGCCATGCAAGCATCGCCTCAAGGCCCAAACAACGCGCGGATCTCCGGTGCGGGCCGATCTAGAGCGGAAGCCACCGCGGCGAGGCCCGGGCGATCGGCTGCAGCCAGCGGATTGATGCGGGCACACACAGCCTTGGCCTGGGGGCCAAGCGCCTCCAGCTGGCGGGGAAAGCGGCGGTAGTAGGTGAGATCGACCCCGAGGCGCCCTGCCAGTGCGGCGGTCTTAGGGGGATCTGAACCAGCATGGGCCTGCAGCAGCAGCTCGCGCGCGTACTGGCCCATGGCCCAGCAGTCGAGGGGCGTAAACTGGCCAGGCGGATGCTCGAGCCGCTCATTGGTGCTGAACACCATCAGCCGCTGGCCGGCCGTGAAAGCCAGCGCCCCCTGACCCATCAAAGAGCGCAGGCTGTCGAGCACCACCATCTCGCCGCCGGTATGGGCCCCGCCTGCGGTGGCGAAAGCCGTGGCGCGCACCCCCTGCAGCGAAACTTCCCCGCCCAGCTCAAACAACCGGCGCAGGGGCGCGGCCGAGCCCTGGCTCCAGGTGGAGCCCCCCACCACCAGCACCCGGGGCGGGCCCGCCAGCAGGGCGGCGACCTCAGGCCGCCCTGCCT
>NZ_JAGQCQ010000186.1:0-7365 GCF_024346275.1 Cyanobium sp. BA20m-p-22 | reverse complement strand
AGGGAACGCAGCATGAAGCTTCACTACCACCCCGCCTCGACGACCAGTCGAATTGTTGAGATATTTGTTCGAGACCAAGACATTGACCTCGAATACCAGTTGGTCGACTTATTTACGGGTGCGCAAAAGCATCCCGACTTCGAGAAGTTGAACCCGAATCGATTGGTGCCAGTCCTTGAGGACGGTGATTTTTCCCTCACCGAATCCTCGGCAATCGTGAAATATATTGCCGAGAAATGTGGATCTGCAGCCTATCCAAAAGACCTGCAGGCGCGTGCACAGGTCAACGAGATGATGGATTGGTTTAATGCCAATTTTTACAAGGACTTTGGCTATGGCTTAATCTATCCGCAGCTTTACCCCCATCACAAGCGTGCCAATGATGCGCAACAGGCTGGTGCCATTTCGTGGGGGAAGCAGAAAGCTCTGCATTGGTTGAAGATTCTTGACGAGCGGCTGATAGGTCCGCACAATAATTACCTGTGTGGCGACACTATTACGCTGGCGGACTATCAGGGCGCCGAAATCATTTCCCTTGGCGATCTCATTCGCTGCGAATACCTAGATTTTCCAAACGTCTCGCGCTGGATGAATACCATGCGCAGCCTGCCTTCTTGGGGAACCGTCAATGCAGCGGCCGAGGATTTTGCCAGGTCACTCAAAGAACAATCCTTCATCGCGATCTAAGTCACCGTTTTAAATGGTGAAGCAGTTCACTCCATGGGCCGTTAGCAAGAGGAATAGCACCTGAGCTACCATCCAGCGCGCGCCAAAGTGATTCTGGGCGTGGTGAGAATTTGATCTCTTCCTGAATTCATCAGTTACCCCCAATGGCTACTCTAACGGTTCCAGGCATTCATCCCAAGGTATTGATTGGCGCAGCGGCCATAGTTGCCGCCTTGCCGTTGCTTATTGCCCCCGCACAAGCAGGCAGCATCACCGCATCCTCGATCTGGGATAAAAACAACGCTGTTGAAAGAGCCCAAGAGCAGATGCCCGCAGGGGCGGTCGTTACCGCAAGACGTTGCCAGGAAATAGATGTAAGAGGTTACACCCGCTATTCATGCACTCTCGAGTTCACGCAGCCGACACCTGCTGCAACGGGTAATTAGTGATTGGCGGTGATCCAGTGGTCAGTATCTGACGCATGGGTTGGCAGCAATAGGCACTATCCCAACCGCAAGCTTCTCGAATCCGACGGATTGGTAGCCCAATACGGTTAGCTGTACTTCGCCTATCTGGCAGTGGTGGCCGAGCTGGGGGTGGGAAGCCAGGCTCCCTTGGTGGAGGTGCGTAGGGCGGTTTTGGCACTTGGCTAGCCATTTGGTTCCCCTTGGAAAGGGAGAGCGACAGATACGCATCTTGGCGCTGGGTCGTCGCAATACGGCATTAACCCGTTGGCTTGTTGCACAGCCCGCCATTGCAGAATTTGCCGCAATAGCCTTGCGGTCACCGCCTTTGATGTTTGGACTGCTGCGCAATAGCGACCACGCCTGCCCAGGGGAGCAGCACTTGTTCCAGCGGCAAGACTGGAAAGCAATGGGGCCATGCCGCATCTTGTAGCGGGTTTCCTGCTCCCCGATGTGCTGAGCAAGGAGCCCCCACCCCTGCCACCATCAATGCCTATCCAGGCTGGGCCTATGCCATGCGCTGGGGAACTATGGCGAGGTGTTTGAGCGCAATGTGGGGCAGGGCTCGCCCCTCAAGCTCGAGCGGGGTGTCAACCAGCAATGGCTAAAAGGTGGCCTGATGTATTCACCGCCTTTCCTGTGAGGGCGAGCTCGTCGACCCTCCCAACCAGCAAAGGCCTGACGCCCCCAACTGCCTGGGCAAACAATCCAATCGACTCACGACGAGCAGCTGTAGTGCGATACGCCTCCAGCGTTAAAAAATTCCCTGGGCCTTAGGCGGTCGTAGTTGCTCGCCAGCCCCGCTGCTGGCGACCTGTAGGGATGGCTGAACAGCTCCTGCAGCTCCAGGATCAGCGTGTAGTCACCGCGGGCAGCTTGTTCATAGGCCGGTGCGATCAGCCACTCGCGCCAGGTCACTGCCGGGTTCACCCTTTGCATCGCAGCAGATGTCGCTTGCAGGTCGCCAATAAGTGCACGCCAGCGCTGCAGCCAGCCGCTCCATTGCCTGTCGAGCACTTCGCTGCTTGGCTCATAGAAGCTCAGCTTCAGGGCTGAGAGCTGCTCGGCAATGGTGGCAGGAATCTCCGACAGCCTGCGGAAAAAGATGGTGTAGTCCGCCTGCGATTTCAGCATCAGCTCCAGCAATTCGTTCACCAGGTTGGCGTTGTAGCTGGCCAGGCCGAGCTTGCTGGCCCACATGGCCTCCAGTTCCTGCTGCATTGCGGCTGCAAAACCCTCGCGGATCTGATCGAGCCGCGCCAACGCCTCGTTATTGCCCGCGAGCAGCGGCCGCAGGGCAGCCCAGAACATCTGGTAGTTGGCTTCGGCTGCCTGCGGCTGGTTGAAGAAACTGAAATGCTCGCCGCCGCCGGTCCAGGGCTGGAAGCGGGGATCGAACAGTTCGCAGAAGCCAAAGGGTCCGTAGTCGAGCGTGTAGCCCCCTGCGGCGCAGTTGTCGCTGTTGAAGTTGCCCTGGCAGTAGCCAACACGCATCCAATTGGCCACCAGGCCAATAAGCCGGGCACGAAACATGCCAGCCAGCTGCACCACTTGCTCGCTGAACGGCAGAGCGGGATCAATTTCCTGGCGGTAGTTGCGCTCGATCAGGTGCGCCACGATCATGCGCAACTCATTAAGGGCCTCTGGATGGGCCTGGCGGCGCACGCGGCGGGCAAACAGCTCCAGCTGGCCCACCCGCAGAAACGACGGCGCTCCCCGGGTGGTGATCGCCGCCGGGTTGTTGACCAGGATGTCGGGATCGAAGGACTGGGAACCCGGCGCGTACCAGGGCCGGCGCACGGTTTCAGCTCCGGACACATAAAGCGTCAGCGAGCGTGAGGTGGGAACCCCCAGGGCATGCATGAATTCCTGGGCAAGAAATTCGCGCACACTCGAGCGCAGCACGGCACGGCCATCGGCGCCGCGGCAGTAGGGCGTTGGTCCGCCGCCCTTAAGTTGCAGCTCCCAACGCCGGCCGTTGAACAGGCCTTCGAACACGGAAATGGCCCGCCCATCGCCATAGCCATTGCCAGTGCCGAAGGGGCACTGCTGGATGTACTCGCTGCCGTAGATAGACAGGGCATAGCCAGTGGCCCAGCCATAGGGGCGCATCGAGCCGGTGGCCACGCTGATGTCGCCGGAGAACAGGCGGAGGAAGGACTCATCGTGGGCCAGGGCCTCGCCCAGGCCCAGCTCCTGGAACAGGGCACTGCTGTGGGCCACAAACTCCGGAGCTGGCAGCGGCGTGGGCGTCACCGGCACGTAATGACCTGAGAAGACCTGGCGGGGCTGGTGGTCGCGGCCGTCACCGCTGGCCTGGGGATCGGCTTTCAGTCCATCCAGCAGCGAGTAGTCAGCCCGTTGGGCAAACTCCGCAAAGCTTGTTATCGGCACTGCTGTTGGCACTGATGTTGGCACTCCTGTGGGCACTGGTCTATCGGGTTTTTGAGCTGGCTGGCTTTGGCGCTGAGGCGGCGATCCTGCAGGAGACGAACTTGCAAAAGTGTCTTCACAAGCCCTCTGAACATTGCTCAGGCGTGCTTTCAGCAAGCAGTGGGCGGCCGCAGCTCTTGCAAATCCCGGGGCCAGCTGCTTTACGCCTGGACTCCTCTTCGTAGCCAGCAGCAATGATGCCAGCCGGGAGCGCGAAGATGGCGATACCAAGCAGCTGGATGATGCCGCCCAGGACCTTGCCAAGTGGCGTGACCGGAGCAATATCCCCATAACCGACGGTGGTTAGGGCCGATATACCCCACCACATCGCCGCAGGAATGCTGGTAAAAACATCAGGCTGGGTGTCAACCTCAACATAGTAAATGGCGCTAGAAGCTAAAATAAGGACAACCCCAACCGCTGCCAGTGCCACACCTAGGTCGCCTCGCCTTGCACCTATAACTCGCTTCATGCGCACGATGGAATCAGAGTAACGGGCCAACTTCAGCACCCGCGCAAATCGCAACAGCCGCAGGACTCGGAGAATACGCAGATCGAGAGCAGCTGCAGGGACAGCCAGCGAGACGTAAAACGGCAATATGGCTAGCAAATCCACCACACCAGCGAAGCTGCTCACGTAGCGCAGCCTTCCGATGATTGGCTGCCGATAACGCGGATCAGCCGTACATGCCCAAATTCTGGCTGCGTACTCAACGCTGAAAACTCCTACCGAGAAAACCTCGAAGGCCCAAAATGCCGTGCCGAAGCGCAACTGGAGACTCTGCACAGTCTCCAGGATGACCGCAAGCACATTTAATAGGATCAGCATAAGCAGGATCACGTCGACCCAATCCCAATCAGCTACGCCACTTTGCGGATCCTCGCTAATATCGAGAAGCTCCCATACCCGTTGGCGGAGCCCTGAGCCAGTCATTCGCCTAATGCCCTTGGGTCGAGCTAAACATTAGGGCTCTCCCAGCTGCCCATGGATTTCCCCCGCATGATTTCGCCCAGCATCTTCGTCTCTAAGGAGGGAGCCGCCGAATCAAACCGACCTACGGCAGCCCTGCTGAAGGCTCCCATGGTCCAACCCTCTGCCCGCCCCAAGCACCTCAGGCAACTGATCCGAGGTATTGGCGCGATGTTGCTGCTTCATACCTGCAGCCTCCCAGCGGAAAGCCATCCCCAGCCGGCGGTGGTGCCACCCCATGAGCGGCTTATTCAGGGCCAGCAGGTCACCGTGACCCAGGGGGTGTTGGAGGTGAAACGGCTGGGAAGCCAGCCACTCGGGCCAGACTTCTCGGCCCTGGCTGGCCGAGAACTCAGGCTGCGGCAGATCACGATCGCCCCCGGCGGCAGCATCGGCCTGCACCTTCACGACCAGCGGCCCGGCGTGGCCTACATCCTCGAGGGGCAGATGACCGAGCGGCGCGGCCCCGGGTTCGTCCCCCAGACCATCGGCAGCGGGGAGGCAGCCTTCGAAGGCAGCGGGATCAGCCACTGGTGGCGAAACGAGGGATCAACCCCCGCCCGGGCCCTGGTGGTGGACATCGTGCCCGTGGAGACACCCTGAGGGGGCCATCACCAGATACCTGGCAGCAGCCGGGCACTGCGTTGCTGCCAGGCCCTGAACTCCGGATACTTGGCGGCCATCTGTGCTTCCTTCTGGCCAATCCGTTGCAGGTAGAGGAGCAGCACCAGGGCAGGCACCAGATAGGCCCAGCCGTTGCCAGCCACCACGGCAAAGCTCAGATAGCGGAGTAGATCGCCGAGATAGTTGACATGGCGCACCCGCCGCCAGATGCCATCGCTAACCAGGCCAGCGCCCATGGCCTTGGCGGTGGTCTTCTGCACATCAGCGCTGGCATTGACCAGGCTGCCAAAGCTGAACAGGCCAACGGCAAGTGCAACGGCGCCATGGGAAATCGGCACGGGATTGAGGAAGGCCAGCAACCCCGGCAGGCTGTAAAGCACCCCCACGAACAACAGGGCAAAGACAAAACCAACCGGGCCGACGCGCTCTGGAAACATCAGGCGGCGTCGCTCAGGGAAGAGCCACTGTTCCAATAGCCACCACAGGCAGTAGCTGATGTGCAGGCTCAGATATAGGGCCTGTCGCCCATCATTCACACCGACCAGTGCTGCGAGCACCAAGAGCAGCACAATCGTGAGCAGCTTGGCGGCGTTGATTGCCGTGAGCTGGGTTGCCCAGCTCGATCCAGCCGCTGCTGGCGTCAAGTCTTCATCCGGGGTCAATGGGACCTGACTGCGCTCGCCACCACGGGGCCGGCATCAACTCGACTGGCCGTGGGGGCGGTGTTGGGATGGGCTGCAATCCAGCGCTCCACCCATTCGGCTGCAATGCGGTTTGACTCTGCGGCAGCCTCACTGCTTTCAAATACGCTGAGGGAAATCATTCGATCCCCCGCATCACCTACATCAACGAAATAGTAAGCAATGAAACCAGGCAGGGCTTCCATCTCAGCCAATAATCCATCCCGTAAGGGCTGCAGGGCCTCGGTTGGATCCCCGATACCCTCATACTCGCGCAAGGTTGCATGCATTGAATTGGTCTACAGTGGTGACTAATGGGAAACTTGAAGTGATTTATGGGAGCCGGCTAGGCCAGCATACAATTGAATTCGCCCTCAGATGAGCAGTGGGCGCTCAAACTGGGAGCCAAAGCAATCATACAGAACCTGCCAAAGGGAGGGTTGTTTATTAAGCTCCTTGGCGGCGTCTTCCCTTGCCTGTTTCACGTCATCAGCATGGAGAGAAAGGGCCCCGGCCAGCTCATTAAGCAGCCGCTCTTCTTCCTCGCAGATAAAATTATCCTCATCGCCTCCCCTGCAAACACTGGCAACCATCACAGCCGTGCGCATGGCCAATACGTGATATTCGATAGCAATCAGTTTGGCCAGGCATCTAATACTCTGGGGGTCTTCCAATTCATCCTCCCAGGAAACAACTTTTGCCCGCAGCCGGTGTTGCTTCTCCAGGGATTGAAGAAGGAGTTCTTCATTTGGCGAAAGGTAGCCGTCGGCTAACGCTATGATATTGAGAATTCTAAGAATTGCACCAGAGGAACGGATGTCCATTTGGATCAGTATGTAATGGAATGGGATGTATTTAAATGGCAGATCTACCGCCCTGATTTACACCTTGAAACCCCCAGGGTCTGGCAGGGCTTGCCAGGCTTCGATCTCCACCGCGTAGGCAGCGTGACGCTGGATCGCATCATCCATAAATAGGGCCACTCGAACCGGGGTGTCAGGGGCCATCGAGAAACCATGCATGGCCAAGCCGGTGGTCATGCAGCGCAGCGCCGCCAGTTGCAGGTCGCGGCGGGCATCGGCAAGGGAGTAGTTGCGAACACCGCCTTTCTCGAGGCTACCGTGCCAGACCTGCAACAACTCCTCATGACGGCCCAGCCGCTGAACGTGGGGCGTACTCCCACCGATCAGGAAGGCGATGTCAATCGAGGCCATGCTGCGGCTGGCCCAAGACCAATCAATAATTACCGAAGCTGGATCCTCAACCGTGCCGCCATACAGCACATTGTCGGCGCGCAGGTCACCGTGAACGAGGGTCCAAGGCCTATCGGCCAGGGCCGCATCGATGGCATTGTTTTGTTCCAGCACAGCTTGATATAGCTGGCAGGCGGCCGGGCCGAAACGAACCCCATAGGTGGCAAAGAAATCATCCAGCAACTCAGCTTTGGGATCCGCAAACCAGAAGCCGTGGGGCGGCAGCCAGCTGTGCTCCTCCAGGCCTGGATCCATCCAGAACTCAGCGTGGATGG
>NZ_JAGQCQ010000185.1:0-7371 GCF_024346275.1 Cyanobium sp. BA20m-p-22 | reverse complement strand
GGCATTGACCCTGGGCCGGTGAGGCGCCTGGTGCGTGTGATGTTGGAGGAGGCCCTCACGCCGCCCTTCTCCGCCAATGTGCTGGAGCGGCTGTCGGGCGATCTCTATGACCTGGTCTACGGCCAGCCCTTTCGCCTGCCCCCTGAGCTGATTTTCGTGATGCGGGCCCTCAGCACCTTTGAGGGGGTCGGCCGCAGCCTCGATGCCAGCTTTAGCCTGGTGGCGATTGCCCGCCCCTACCTGCTTCCTCTAATGACTTCAAGCGGTTCGGGCAGCGGCGGCGGCGATCGGTTCGGCAACGAGCTGTTCAACGAAATCTCGCGCCAGGCGGCCGAGGTGGGCAGCCGCGCCCTGGGTATCCCCAAACGCCTGGACGACAGCCTGGCCCGCATTGAGCAGGGCGACCTGCAGGTGCAGATCAGGGCCGGCGAAACCGATCGCCTGTTGCGCCGCCTCGCCCTGGCCCAGCAGGTTGCCGGCCAGTCCATGCTTCTGGCCGGCCTGGCCGTGGCTGCGGCCCTGCTGGCAGCCAGCAGCCGCCCCGCCCTCACTGCCATTCCCCTGGTGGGCGCCCTGCCCGTGGCCCTGAGCTGGTTGAAATTGCAGGGCCGGCTCAAGCGCGATGGCCGGCTCGATCAGCTGCCCGGTTCTCGCTGAGCGAAGAGGTCGCTGAGCGAAGAGGCTGCTGAGCGAAGAGGTCGCTGAGCTCAGGCTTTGCCTCGGGGGCCCCGGTCTTCGGCGCCGGCATACACCGCCTGGCTGCCGAGCTCATCTTCGATGCGCAGCAGCTGGTTGTACTTGGCCACCCGATCGGAGCGACTGAGGGAGCCGGTTTTGATCTGGCCGGCGCGGGTGGCCACGGCGAGGTCGGCGATGGTGGTGTCTTCGGTTTCGCCAGAGCGGTGGCTGATCACGCTGGTGTAGCCAGCCCGACCGGCCAGATCGATGGCCTGCAGGGTTTCGGTGAGTGAGCCGATCTGATTCACCTTGATCAGAATCGAGTTGGCCACGCCCAGGTCGATGCCCCGCTGCAGCCGGGTGGTATTGGTCACAAACAGGTCATCGCCCACCAGCTGCACCGTCTTGCCCAGCCGCTCGGTCAGCAGGGCCCAGCCCTCCCAGTCGTCTTCGGCGATGCCATCCTCGATCGACACGATCGGGAAGCGGCTGGCCAGCAGGGCCAGCTGGTCGACCATCTCGGCGCTGCTGTAGCTGCCGCCGCCGAAGTTGTAGCGGCCGTCCTTGAAAAATTCTGTGCTCGCCACATCCAGGGCCAGGGAGATCTGGTCGCCGGGGCGATAGCCGGCCTTCTCGATCGCCTGGATCAGCAGCTCGCCGGCCGCATCGTTGCTGGCCAGGTTTGGGGCGAAGCCGCCCTCATCGCCAACGGCGGTGGAGAGGCCCTGGCTGCTCAGCAACCCCTTGAGCGTGTGGAACACCTCGGCGCCCATGCGCAGGGCTTCGCTAAAGCTGGCCGCGCCGTGGGGCACCAACATGAACTCCTGGAAGTCCATGTTGTTGGAGGCGTGGGCGCCGCCGTTGATCACGTTCATCAGCGGCACCGGCAGCAGGTTGGCCAGCGGGCCTCCCAGGTAGCGGTAGAGGGGCAGGCCGACGCCGTTGGCGGCTGCCCTGGCGGTGGCCAGGCTCACGGCCAGCACGGCATTGGCGCCGAGGCTGGATTTGTTGTCGCTGCCGTCCAGTTCGGCCATGGCGGCGTCGACGGCACTCTGGTCGAGGGCGCTGAGGCCGCAGAGGGTTGGCGCGATCCTCTCCTCGATGTTGCTGACGGCCCGGGTCACCCCCTTGCCGAAGTAGCGGTTGCCGCCGTCGCGCAGTTCGTGGGCCTCATGGGCGCCCGTGCTGGCGCCGCTGGGCACGATCGCCCGGCCACTGGCGCCGCCCTCCAGCATCACCTCAGCCTCCACGGTGGGGGTGCCGCGGGAATCGAGCACCTCCCGGGCCACCACGGTGTCGATCACTAGGTCGAGGGAGTCGATCACGTGGGTCGTCGGCTGTTGTCTTTGGGGCGATCCTATGATTGATAGCTGGCAGCTAATCGGGTGGATCGATGCGAATGCTGCACACCATGCTCCGGGTGGGGGATCTGGATCGCTCCCTTCTCTTTTATACGGAGGTGCTGGGCATGGACCTGCTGCGCCGTAAGGACTACCCCTCGGGCCGGTTCACCCTGGCCTTCGTGGGTTACGGCGACGAGAGCGACACCACCGTGCTGGAGCTCACCCACAACTGGGATACCAGCCACTACGAGCTAGGCAGCGCCTACGGCCACATCGCCCTGGGGGTGGATGACATCTACACCACCTGTGCGGCGATAGCGGCCAAGGGGGGCAAGGTGGTGCGCGAACCAGGGCCGATGAAGCACGGCAACACGGTGATTGCCTTCGTGGAGGATCCTGATGGCTACAAGGTGGAACTGATCCAGATCTCTGCCCCAGGCTGATCCCCAAGCCCATGTCCCCAAGCCTCACCAGCGACCCCGATCGCTTCAGCGATGACGGCTGGGAGCTGCTCCTGGCTGCCCAGGACACTGCTCGCCGCTGGCGCCATGGCGCCATGGACGTGGAGCACCTGCTGCAGACCCTGCTGTCGGAGCGGCGCTTTGACCGCTGGCTGGATCCCCTGCCCCTCGATCCCGACCGGCTGCTGGATCGGCTGGAGAGCTTCTGTGCAGACCAGCCCAGCGCCAACGGGCCGGAGCTGTACATCGGCGATGCCCTGGAAGATCTGCTGGAGGCTGCCGAGCGCTGCAGGGTCGCCTGGGGAGCCCCCTTGCTGGATGTGCCCCAGCTGTTGGTGGCCCTGGTGGGGGATCCCAGGATCGGAGCCTCCCTGCTGGTGCCGGAGGGCCTCAGTGAAGACCTGTTGCGGCGCCAGTTCTGCCCGGACGACTGGATCGACAGGGCCCCGCTCCCCACCCCCCCAACTGCTCATCCAGCTGCTCCTCCAGCGGCTCCCACTCCCACCCCTCCTGCCACTGCTGCTGGCCCTGCTGCCCCAGCCCCCGAGCTGCGCCTGGAACCCGAGCCCCCAGGCTCCTCCGAGCCAGCCGAGGCCTGCGCCCTTGAGCGCTACGGCCGCGACCTCACCGCCGCCGCCCGCTCTGGCGAGCTCGATCCGGTGATCGGCCGCGACCTGGAGATGCGTCGCCTGATCCAGGTGCTCTCCCGCCGCAGCAAAAACAATCCGGTGTTGATCGGTGAGCCCGGCGTCGGCAAGACCGCCGTGGCCGAGTTGCTGGCCCAGCGGATCGTGGCCGGCGAGGTGCCCGATTCACTTCTGGGCCTGCGGCTGGTGGCGCTGGATCTGGGCGCCCTGATCGCCGGCGCCAAGTTTCGCGGCCAGTTTGAGGAGCGCCTGCGCGCCGTGCTCAAGGAGGTGCGCGACGCCGATGCGGTGGCCGGTGCGGCCGGCGTGGTGCTCTTCATTGATGAGTTGCACACGGTGGTGAGCAGCGACCGCTCCACCGCCGATGCCGCCAGCGTGCTCAAGCCCGCCCTGGCCCAGGGGTACCTGCGCTGCATCGGTGCCACCACCCCGGAGGACTACCGCCGCAGCATCGAGAAGGATCCAGGCCTGGAGCGGCGCTTCCAGCAGGTGCTGATCAAGGAGCCCGGGCCAGACACCAGCGTGGAGATCCTGCGGGGCCTGAAGGAGCGCTACGAGCTGCACCACGGTGTGGCGATCACCGACCAGGCCCTGGTGGCGGCGGCCCGGCTGGCCGATCGCTACATCACCGACCGGGCCCTGCCCGATTCGGCGATCGATCTGGTGGATGAGGCGGCCGCCCAGCTGCGCATGGAGGTCACCTCCAAGCCCCAGCTCGTCGAGGCGGCGGAAGCGGAGCTGCGCCGGGTGGAGCTGGCCCTGCTCTCGGCTGAGGCGTCACCCCAGCAGGAAAGGGTGCAGTGGCAGGAGCAGCGGCGCCGGGCCACCGAGGCCCTCCAGCAGGTGCAGCAGCGCTGGCAGGCCGAGCGGGAGCGGCTGGCGGAACTGCGGCAACTGCTGCAGCAGGATGAAGACCTGCGCACGGCGATCGCCGAAGCCGAGCGCCAGGGCGACTACGAGGAGGCGGCCCGGCTGCAGCACGACCAGCTCTACGGGCTGCAGCAGCGCCGCGAAACCCTCGAGGCCGAACTCCAGGCCGAACCAATCCTGCGGGAGCAGGTGGAGGAGGGCGACATTGCCGATGTGGTGGCCCGTTGGACGGGTATTCCGGTGCAGCGGTTGCTGGCCGGCGAGCGTCAGAAGTTGCTCGAGCTCGAGGCCAGGCTCGGCGAGCGGGTGATTGGCCAGCCGACGGCGGTGGCTGCCGTGGCCGCGGCGATTCGCCGGGCCCGGGCCGGCATGCAGTCCCCCACCAGGCCGGTGGGCTCCTTCCTGTTTTTGGGTCCCACCGGCGTCGGCAAGACCGAGTTGGCCAAGGCTCTGGCGGCGGCCCTCTTCGATGAGGACGAAGCCCTGGTGCGGCTCGACATGAGTGAATTCATGGAGCGCAACGCCGTGGCCCGGTTGGTGGGGGCGCCGCCCGGCTACGTGGGCTATGAGGAGGGAGGCCAGCTGACCGAGGCGGTGCGGCGCAGGCCCTATGCGGTGCTGCTGCTCGATGAGGTGGAGAAGGCCCATCCCGAGGTGTTCAACCTGCTGCTGCAGGTGCTCGATGACGGCCGCCTCACCGATTCCCAGGGCCGCACGGTCGATTTCCGCCACACGGTGGTGATCATGACGAGCAACCTGGCCAGCCGCGCCATCCTGGAGAACGCCAGGGCCGGCGGTGACCCGGCCGAGCGAGAGCAGGCCCTGGAGCAGGCCGTTGAGCAGGCCCTGGCGGCCCAGTTTCGACCGGAATTTCTCAACCGCATCGACGAGGTGATCCGCTTCAGGCCCCTGGCCCCGGCCGATCTGCAGCGCATCGTCCGCTTGCAGCTGGCCGAGCTGGCCCGGCTGCTGGCGGAGCAGCACCTCCAGCTGGAGGTGCCCGAGCCGGTGGTGCAGGCCCTGGCCGAGCAGGGCTATGAGCCCGAATATGGGGCCAGGCCCCTGCGGCGGGTGCTGCGCCGCCAGCTGGAGAACCCTCTGGCCACCGAGCTGCTGGCGGAACGCTTCAGCGGTGCCCAGGGCGTGCGTGTGGTGGCCGGCAACCCCCTTAGCTTTGAGCCCCTCGGGTAGGGTGTTCGTTTGCCGATCCGCGCGGACGCCACCGTGCGCAAGCGCCAGTGGATTCCGACTCCCCCCAACCCGATTCCCCAAGCCCTGAACAGGCCACCCCGGCTGCCGAGTCATCGGCCGTTCCTGGGGGCTTTGTCGCCGCAACCCTGGCGGAGTTGCGCAAGGTTGTCTGGCCCAGCCGCCAGCAGCTGTTCAGCGAATCGGTGGCCGTCATCTTGATGGTGAGCATCTCGGCTGCGGCGATCGCTGCGCTGGATCGTTTTTACGGCTGGGCGTCCAGTCAGGTGTTTGGTTGAACCCTTGTTGCTTGCTGTCCCGTCCGTCGATTCCGTTCCTGCCGTGAACCCCGTGTCCGAGCCCTTAACCGAGCCCTTGTCCGAGCCCTTTAGCGAGGTGGTGAGCCCCCTCGATCTTCAAGAAGCGCCGGCCGCTGGCGGTGAGAAGCTCCAGGTGGCTCGCTGGTATGCGGTGCAGGTGGCCTCCAGCTGCGAGAAGAAGGTGAAGGCCACGCTCGAGCAGCGGGCCGTCACCCTGGGGGTCGACAACCGCATCCTCGAGATCGAGATCCCCCAGACCCCTGGGGTGAAGCTCAAAAAAGATGGCACCCGCCAGAGCACCGAGGAGAAGGTATTCCCGGGCTATGTGCTGGTGCGGATGGTGCTCGATGAGGACACGATGATGGCGGTGCGCAGCACCCCCAATGTGATCAATTTCGTGGGGGCCGAAGAGCGCCGTGCCACCGCCAAGGCCCGGGGCCACATCAAGCCCCGGCCCCTAAGCCGCAACGAGGTCGACCGGATCTTCAAGCGGGCGGCCGAGAAGAAGGCCGTCGTCAAGGTGGATCTCACCGAGGGCGACCAGATTCTGGTCACGGCAGGTCCGTTCAAAGACTTCCAGGGCGAGGTGATCGAGGTGTCGGGTGAGCGCAACAAGCTCAAGGCCCTGCTCTCGATCTTCGGCCGGGAGACCCCGGTGGAACTGGAGTTTTCCCAGATCAGCAAACAGAGCTAGGCCCCAGCCCCGCCCAGCGGCCGTCTCCCTGCGGAGGACGGCCCTCACCCCACACCTCCACTACCTGGGGGTCATCCGCAGATCCGCCCCGTAGCCTCAGACGATGGCCAAGAAAATCGTAGCCGTGATCAAGCTGGCCCTCCAGGCCGGCAAAGCCAACCCCGCGCCGCCGGTGGGCCCTGCCCTCGGCCAGCACGGCGTCAACATCATGGCGTTCTGCAAGGAGTACAACGCCCGCACCCAGGAGAAGGCCGGCTATGTGATTCCGGTGGAGATCTCGGTCTTTGAAGACCGCAGCTTCACCTTCATCACCAAGACCCCGCCAGCTTCCGTGCTGATCACCAAGGCTGCCGGCATTGAAAAGGGTGCCGCCACCTCCGCCAAGGGGGCGGTGGGTGCCATTTCCCGTGCCCAGCTCGAGGAGATCGCCAAGACCAAGCTGCCCGACCTCAACTGCACCAGTGTGGAGTCGGCCATGCGCATCATCGAAGGCACCGCCCGCAACATGGGCGTCGCCGTAAACGACTAATCCCGACTAATCCCCACCTATCCGGGGGAGATCCAGGCAACCCTGACCAGTCCATCTGTTCAACGGCCACGCCCTGAATCGCCCGTACCCCATCCTCACCATGCCGAAAATTTCCAAGCGCTTCGCTGCCCTCAGAGCCACGGTCGAAGACCGCAGCTACGCCCCCCTCGAGGCGATTGAGCTGGTCAAGACCACCGCCACCGCCAAATTTGATGAAACCGTCGAGGCCCATGTGCGCCTTGGCATTGATCCCAAATACACAGACCAGCAGCTGCGTACCACCGTGGCCCTGCCCCACGGCACGGGCCAGACCATCCGCATCGCCGTGATCGCCCGCGGTGAGGCAGTGGCTGCCGCCAAGGCCGCCGGCGCCGACCTGGCCGGTGACGACGACCTGGTCGACAAGATTGCCAAGGGCGCAATGGACTTCGACCTGCTGATTGCCACCCCGGACATGATGCCGAAGGTGGCCAAGCTGGGCCGGGTGCTCGGCCCCCGGGGCCTGATGCCAAACCCGAAGGCCGGCACCGTCACCACCGACCTGGCTGGCGCCATCAACGAGTTCAAGGCCGGCAAGCTGGAGTTTCGGGCCGACCGGGCCGGCATCGTGCACGTGCGCTTCGGCAAGGCCAGCTTCGATT